>DATMEI010000522.1:0-9586 GCA_035556995.1 Streptomyces sp. | reverse complement strand
GGCGCGTAGCAGCTGGGTGCGGATCTCCTCCAAGTCGGTGGCGTCCTGCAGGAGTTGGACGGCCTCGTACGCCTCCTCCCACCAAGTCCCTTCCACCGCCCGCGACTCGAAGATCTCCAGGGCGTCGTCGGGGAGTTCGCCCTGCAGCCGGGAGCCGGGGTTGAGCAGGACGAGGTGGGTGAGACGGCCGGGGTGGGTGGCCGCGTAGGTCTGGGCGGTGGCCGTCGCCGCGTCGTGGGCGAGGAGCGCGAAGCGGTCGAACTCCAGGTGGGCGCGGAGAGCTTCGAGGTCTTCGGCGAGGCGTGGAAAGGCGTATTCGACGGGGTCGGCGGCTGAGGGGGAGTCGCCGGTGCCGCGGGAGTCGGGGATGATCAGGCGCCGGTACGCGCTCAGTCCGCCGAGGTCGCCGAGGTAGGCGGCGTCGCGTGCCGGGCCGCCGGCGAGGCAGACCAGGGGAGGGCGGTCCCAGCTGGTGGGAGCGTCGCCCAGGACGCGGTAGCCGAGTTCGGCGCCGTCGTACGAGGTGAAGTGCGGCATACCTCTCAGCGTGCCCGAAGAACGGGCGGAGCAACGGCACCCTCCGCCCCGCATCTTCGTGATGCCCGGCGTCATCGGCGCTCTGTGGGGCTCTGAGCGGTGGTTCCGAGCCTCGGAGGCGGAATCCCCAGGTCGTCGAGTTCTTCTTCCGGGTGCCGCCTCCACCTCGTTGAGCTGCCCCGGGAACACGGCAGTCGTGCCTGCTCACCGGGCGGTGCCGGAACACATGGCGGATATCCTGGCCTTCGGAGTCCAGCCGGAGCACCCACTGGTCAGTCCGGCAGGTCGAGGCAGGTCGAGGCAGGGAGGACAGATGGGCGGGAACGATCCGCACATCCACGTCGAGCTGAACGTGATCCACGCCGACGCCGCCGTCCGCAACATGCTGGCGTCCACGTTCGGCCTCGCCGGTGATCTGCCGAGCGACGTCGCCACAGGATGTGGGTTGCGGGTGCCGTACGCGATGACCTCCCCGCGCCCGGAGAGCGTCACCTGCCTGCACTGCCGTGAACACGCGCACCGACGACACCTGCGTTACGCGGAAGAGGTCGAACTCCTGGGCCGCATGCCTGGATCGACCATCGACAGCGACCAGTCGGGCCTGGCCGCGGAAAGGCACCGAGACCTCGCGAAGAGGTTCTCCGGCCTGGACGGCTGAGTCCGTTCCCGCATCCCTCTTCACTCGATCTCATCCCCGGGACCGGATGCAGCTCCGTACGCGTGGACGGACGGGGCCGGCACCGTCCTAGGGCGAAAGACCGAAGGCATCGGCAACCTCCGACAGGTGCGATGGGCGTTCGAGGCCCTTACCGTGCCCGTATGACTTCATCTGGGGAGGGGCCGGGCGACGCGCTGCGAGAGCGCGAAGGGGGCGCGGCTGAGGCGGTGCCGGCGCCGGCGCCGGTGCCGGTGCCGGCACCGGACGGTCGGGGTTCGCGGCCGACCGCCGCCGTGCCGCCGCACGAGAAGACCGTGCTCAGCCGTGGATACCGCGCGCTGACCCTCGGCATCGTCTCCGTCATCTTCCTCATCGCCTTCGAGGCGACAGCGGTCGGCACCGCGATGCCCGTCGCGGCCGACGAGCTCAACGGCGTCTCCGCCTACGCCTTCGCCTTCTCGGCTCTCTTCACCACCGCCCTCCTCGGCATGGTCGTGTCGGGCCAGTGGAGCGACCGGCGCGGCCCGCTGCCGCCGGTGGCGACGGGGATCGGGGCGTTCGCGGCGGGGCTCGTGCTGTCCGGTACGGCCGTCACCATGTGGATCTTCGTGCTGGGGCGGGCGTTGCAGGGCATCGGGGCCGGGCTGGTCATCGTCGCGCTGTACGTCACCGTCAGCCGCGCCTATCCGGAGCGGCTGCGGCCTCCCGTCATGGCGGCGTTCGCGGCGGCGTGGGTCGTACCCGCCGTGGTGGGACCGCTGATCGCGGGTTCGGTCACCCAGCACCTGGGCTGGCGCTGGGTGTTCCTCGGCATTCCCGTGCTGGTGGCGGTGCCGCTGGCCGTGATGATGCCCGCGCTGCGCCGTTCCGCGTCGGGGCCGCCGCCCGGTGGGGGCGGGCGGGGGCCCGTGGACCGGCGGCGGCTGAAGTACGCGGGGGCGCTGGCTGTCGGGGCGGGGCTTCTGCAGTACGCGGGGCAGCAGTTGAGCCTCGTCGCCGTCGTCCCCGCGGTTGCCGGTGCCGTGCTGCTCGTGCCGGCTGCGCTGCGGCTCCTGCCGCCCGGTACGTACCGCGCCGCCCGTGGGCTGCCCGCGGTGGTGCTGCTGCGGGGGATGGCGGCGGGCGGGTTCGTCGTGGCGGAGAGCTTCGTACCGCTGATGCTGGTCAGCCAGCGCGGGCTGTCGGTGACGATGGCCGGACTGACGCTGGCGGCGGGCGGCGCGACGTGGGCGCTCGGGTCCTTCACGCAGTCGCGCGCGCGGCTGGGGCCGCACAGGGAACGGCTGGCGCAGGGCGGAATGGTGCTGGTGACGGGCGGGATCGCGTACACGCCGGTGGTGCTGGTGCACGCGGTGCCCGTGTGGACGCTGGCCGTCGCGATGGCCATCGGCTGCTACGGCATGGGGCTGGTGATCGGCTCCACGAGTGTGCTGCTGCTGCAGCTGTCCGCGCCGGAGGAGACGGGGAAGAACTCCGCTGCGCTGCAGATGTCCGACAGCCTCTCCAACGTGGTGCTGCTGGCGGTTACGGGCGCGGCGTTCGCGGCATCCGGGGGCGGTGCGGTGAGCGCGGGCGTGCACGGACCAGGGGGCGGGGCCGGTGCCGGGGCGGGGGATGCTGCGTCCGGTGGGCAGCCGCTCGCGTTCGTCGCGGTGTACGCGGTCTCGGCGGTGGTGTGCGCGGTGGGCGTGGGAGTGGCGGGGCGGCTGCGGGAGCGCCCGCGAACGACGGGGTGATCATCCCCAAGCTGACCGGCGGGGATGTTGCCGTGACCCAAATTCTGCTTATGGTTCTGCCATGTTCGACTCGCGGCACATACGGACGTTCCACGAAGTGGTGCGCGCCGGTTCGTACTCGGCGGCCGCGCGGACGCTCGGCTACACCCAGCCGGCCATCACACAGCAGATGAAGGCGCTCGAACGGTCCGTCGGCACGCCCCTGTTCATACGCGTCGGGCGGCAGATGCGCCTCACCGAGGCCGGTGAGGCGCTGGACCGGCACGCCGGAACCATCCTCGACAGCATCTCCGCCGCCCAGCAGCAGATGTCGGCGATCACGCGGCTGCGCGCGGGGCGCGTACGGATGTGCGCGTTCCCCAGTGCGGCGGCCACTCTCGTACCGGAGGCGCTGGCGCGGCTTGCCGCCGAACACCCGGGGATACGGGTCGAGTTGCAGGAGGGTGAGCCGCCGGACTCGTTGCGGCGCGTCGTGGACGGCGAGTGCGACATCACCCTCGCCTTCACCTATCCCGGCCTGCACGAACAAGTGCCGGAGGAACTGGTCGAAGTCCCGCTCATGGAGGACCAGTTGACCGTGCTGCTTCCCACCGGGCATCCGATGGCCCGGCGGCGCGCGGTCAAGCTCGCGGAGCTGGAGGACGAACGCTGGATCGCCGGATGTCTGCGGTGCAGGGCCAACTTCCTTCACGAGTGTGCCGAGTTGGGCTTCGCCCCCGATGTCGCCTTCACCACGGACGACACCCTCGTGGTGCAGAGCCTGGTCGCCGAAGGACTCGGTATCGCGATGATGCCGGGGCTGGTGCTCTCCTTCCTCGTCCACCGGAAGGTCACCGGACGGGCGTTGGACCCGGCCTCGCGCCGTCAGGTCTCCGCGTACGTGCTGCGTGAACATCTGGAGATCCCGGCGACGGCGCTGCTGCTGGAGGAGCTCAAGTCGGTGTCCGGCAACCGCGTCGGCTGCTGACGACCCCTGCCGGTCCAACCGCCCACTCATAAGCGGCAGTTGGTGTACCCCCAAGTAATCATCGTTGGACGTGATGGGTCGGCGCGGCCACGCTGCGAGCATGGCCATTTCGACGGAGCATCACCCCGCGACCGAAGTCCGCGCAGGCAGCCGCCGTACGACCGCGCGGCTCGACGCCCTCGTTGAGGAAGTCCGCGAAGTGGTGAGCCGCGGAATGGCGCCGGACCCCACTGCTTATCTCGTCGCCGAGAAGCTCGTCCCGTACCTGGGCGTCCACGGAGCCCGCAGCCTGCTGACACCGGAGCAGCACGAAGGTGACCCCGACTGCTACCGCCAGCATCTGCTGCACGCCGAGTCCGACGGCAGCTTCTCGATCGTGGCGCTCGTCTGGCTGCCGGGCCAGTGCACGCCCGTACACGACCATCTGTCCTGGTGCGTCACGGGAGTTCACCAGGGCGAGGAGCACGAACGCCGCTACCGGCTGCTGCCCGCCGACGAACCGGGCGGGAACGCGCGGCTCGTCGCGACCGAGGACGTGACCAACCCCGTCGGCGCGGTCTGGCCCTTCGCGCCGCCCGGCGACATACACAAGGTGTGGAACGGCTGCCAGGAGAAGGCCATTTCGATCCACATCTACGGGGCGGACATCTCCCGCCTGGGCAGCAGCGTCCGTCGCGTGTACGACCTGCCGGCGGACTGCTGATGGCGCTGCTGGGGGAGCGGCCGGCCGCGTCAGCCGATGCGTCGGTCGATGCTTCGCTACGGGCTCCCGTCGACGCTTCGATACGGGCGGGCGCCGCCCCCGCCGATTCCGGCCAGGGCAGGGGCAGTTCAGGCAGTTCGGCCCGTGCAGCCCAGGCGGGCAGGCCCGGACCGTCCGGCCCCACCGGCCCCTCCGCTCCGACCAGCAAGCTGCCCGGGCTGGCCCTGGCCGCCCTCGGTGTTGCCGCCGCCGGTGCCGTGCACCTGCTGCTGCCGCCCGTGCCGATGCTGACCGCCGCCGTGGTGCTCGGCATCCTCGCCGCGCATCTGCCCGGCGCGCGCACGCTCGTACGCGGACTGGCGCGCCCCGGGCTGTCGCTGGCCGGGAAGAGGCTGATGCGGCTCGGAGTGGTGCTGCTCGGGCTGAAGTTGAGCGTGGGCGACGTCATCGGGCTCGGCTGGGCGACCGTCGCGATGGTCGTGGTCGTCGTTGCGGCCACCTTCACCGGCACGCAGTGGCTCGGCAGGAGACTCGGCCTCCCCGGCGACCAGCCGCTGCTCATCGCGACCGGCTACTCGATCTGCGGCGCCTCGGCCATCTGCGCGGTCAGCGAAGTACGGGACAGCGAGGAACGTGACGTCGCCACGTCCGTCGCGCTTGTCACGCTGTGCGGCACCCTCGCCATCGCCGTACTGCCGCTGCTGCACCACCCGCTCGGCCTGGACGACGGTCAGTTCGGCCGCTGGATCGGTGCGGGAGTGCACGACGTCGGGCAGGTCGTCGCCGCGGCGCAGACGGCGGGGCCGCACGCGCTGGGCCAGGCCGTCCTGGTGAAGCTGATGCGTGTGGCGCTGCTGGCGCCGCTGGTCGCGGCGGTGGTGCTGTCCGTACGGGCGCGGGCCAAGGCCGATGCGCGAACTGCCCGTACACGTACCGGTACGGCAGCCGACGCGGCGAGGCCGGACAATGACATCAAAGCCCAACGCCCGCCCCTCATCCCCCTGTTCGTCCTCGGCTTCCTCCTCATGGTCGCCGCACGTACGACCGGATGGCTGCCCGGCAGCGCGCTCGGCCTGGCCGGCACCCTGCAGGAAGTGCTCCTCGCCGCCGCCCTGTTCGGACTCGGCAGCGCCGTGCACCTGCCCACACTCGCCCGCACGGGATGGCGGGTCGCCGCACTCGGACTGTGCTCGTGGGTCGTCATCGCGGGGGTGTCGTACGGGGGCGTACTCCTGACCGCGTGAGGCGTGCCGGGCCCGAGTGCGTGGCCGGCAATCCGGGCTCGCCGAGGCGCTGTCACACGGCGCGGGTAGGCTGACTCGGTTCCGTACGCGAGTACGCGAGCATCGACGCGACGCCGACCGACCCCTTCGGAGACCGTGACTACCAGCACCTCCTCCACCAGCCACCACCTGTCGCCCGCCTTCCCCGGCCGCGCCCCATGGGGCACGGCCAGCAAGCTGCGCGCCTGGCAGGAAGGGGCGATGGAGTCGTATCTCCAGCAGCAGCCACGCGACTTCCTCGCCGTCGCGACACCCGGCGCGGGCAAGACGACCTTCGCGCTCACCGTCGCCTCGTGGCTGCTGCACCACCACGTCGTGCAGCAGGTGACGGTCGTCGCGCCCACCGAGCACCTGAAGAAGCAGTGGGCCGAGGCGGCGGCGCGGATAGGCATCAAGCTCGACCCGGACTACAGCGCGGGCCCGCTGAGCAAGGAATACCACGGCGTCGCAGTGACATACGCGGGCGTCGGCGTACGGCCCATGCTGCACCGCAACCGGGTCGAGCAGCGCAAGACGCTCGTCATCCTCGACGAGATCCACCACGCCGGCGACAGCCGGTCCTGGGGCGAGGCATGCCAGGAAGCGTTCGAACCGGCCACGCGCCGGCTCGCGCTCACAGGCACCCCGTTCCGCTCCGACACCAACCCGATCCCCTTCGTCGAATACGCCGAATCCCCGGGGAGCACGGACGGCATACGCCGCTCCGTCGCCGACTACACCTACGGCTACGGCAACGCGCTCGGCGACGGCGTCGTGCGGCCCGTCATCTTCCTCTCCTACAGCGGCAACATGCGCTGGCGCACCAAAGCGGGCGACGAGATCGAGGCGCGGCTCGGGGAACCGATGACCAAGGACGCCGTCTCCCAGGCATGGCGCACGGCGCTCGACTCGCACGGCGAGTGGATGCCCGCCGTGCTGGGCGCGGCGGACCGGCGGCTGAGCGAAGTACGCAAGTCCATCCCGGACGCGGGAGGGCTGGTGATCGCCAGCGACCAGGACTCGGCGCGGGCGTACGCGAAGCTGCTCCGCGAAATCACGGGAGTCGGCGCCACTCTCGTACTGTCCGACGACGGCGGGGCCTCGCAGCGGATCGAGGACTTCCGGAGTTCGCAGGACCGGTGGATGGTCGCCGTCCGCATGGTCTCCGAAGGTGTCGACGTGCCACGGCTGGCAGTCGGGGTGTACGCGACGACGATCTCCACACCCCTCTTCTTCGCCCAGGCGGTAGGCCGGTTCGTACGGTCACGTCGGCGCGGCGAAACCGCATCCGTCTTCCTGCCGACCATCCCGACGCTGCTGACCTTCGCGAACGAGATGGAAGTCGAGCGCGACCACGTACTCGACAAACCGAAGAAGGACACCGAGGACGACCCGTACGCGGAAGAAGCGGACCTCCTGGCGGAAGCCGAGCGCGAACAGGACGAAGACACCGGCGATCAGGACGAACTGCCCTTCGAGGCACTGGAGTCGGACGCCGTCTTCGACCGCGTGATGTACGACGGCGCCGAGTTCGGCATGCAGGCGCACCCCGGAAGCGAGGAAGAACAGGACTACCTCGGCATCCCCGGGCTGCTGGAACCCGACCAGGTGCAGACGCTGCTGCAGAAGCGGCAGGCGCGGCAGATCTCACACAGCAGGAAACGGCCCGACGAAGACGCGGACCTCCTCGAACTTCCCGCCGAGCGGCGGCCCGTCGTCACGCACAAGGAACTGCTCGAACTGCGCAAGCAGTTGAACGGCCTCGTGGGCGCGTACGTGCACCAGAGCGGCAAGCCGCACGGGGTCATCCACACCGAACTGCGCCGGGTGTGCGGGGGGCCGCCGAGCGCGGAAGCCACGGCGGGGCAGCTCGAAGCGCGCATCGCGAAGGTGAGGGAGTGGGCGACGCGCATGCGGTGACGCTGCGCTGTGCGGGCGCCGTTGCTGGGTGCGTGGGTGCGGGTGCGTGCCGCTCCGGCGCGGTCTCCGGACGCTTCCCCTACCTTCGGCGGGGAGGCCCCTTGATTTACGGCCCGGCCCCTCGGAGCAGTCTCTGTGAACCTCTTGCAAGCCGGGCCACAAATCACGCTTGAGTGTCCGGACACGCACGCCTGCGCGTCCCGCCCCCTCCCGCCGTCCCGCGGGTGCAGCTCGTAGCCGGTGCGCAGTTGCCCGTCGCCTATGGGGGCCAGTTGGCGTCGCCCCCTATCCCCGGGGCCCCCGGACACGCTGCCGAACGCGCAGACAGCGTGTCACGAGGAGGGTCAGGGCGGCCCGAACGAGTGCGGTGATGCGGATTGCTGCACCGTTTCCGGGCGAGGAATTCGGTGGCGCCCCCGTGAGGTGAGCCGCTAGCTTCCGGCTGAGCGCAGTGAAGTACGAGACGCGCGAAGGGGGAGCCGGGCATGGAGATCGAGGGCGTGCGGACCGACCGTTTGGGCTTGCTGCTCGACCAGTTCGACCAGGCCAGGGAGAAGGCGCAGGTGCGCCTGAAGGGGCTCGGCGACGAGGAGTACCTGTGGGAGCCGGTGCCCGATTGCTGGTCGATCCGGCGCCGGGGCGAGGCGGCCACGCCCAGGGCGTTCGGGCCGGGCGAGTGGGTGCTCGACTTGGGCGACCCGGACATCCCGGCGAACGAGTACGCCGAGGTCGCCCGGCAGGCCGCCGGCGGCATGACCGTCGCCAAGATCGCCGATGACTGGAGCGTGAGTGTCGAGCGGGTCGAGCAGGTCCTCGCCCACGCCGGTGCCCCGGAGCCTGACGAAGTGCTGGTCACGACCATCGCGTGGCGGCTGGCGCACCTGCACTTCCACTTCGCGGGCGGATGGGAGTGGACCTTCGGTGAACGGCGGCAGGAGCCGAAGCTGCTGGTCGACTTCACCCCCTCCGCCGATTTGGCACTCGAGCGGTTCTGGGCGCTGACCGACCGCTGGCGCGACAGCGTCGCCGCCGTCACCGACGAGCAGCTCGACATGGTCGGCTTCTCGCAGTACCCGTACGGCTCCGACCCCGACGACCCGTACATCACCGTGCTGTGGGGTGCCAACCTCGAATTCATCCACCACATGGCCGAGATCGCGTTGCTCCGCGACCTGTGGCGGGCCCGCTTCACCACCCCCGGGTAGGCGCGGGCGCGCCGCGGGTGGTCGATTGCGTTTCGTCCCGGCGCCATCCACGACATCAAGGCCGTACGCACCCACGGCATCATTCACTCCCTCGACGGCGGCGCGAACGGGGACGAACCCCTGGTCACGTAGCATCCCCAGGGGCTGCGCGCAGCCACGAACCGATGTCGTCGAAGGAGAACCCGCCAGATGTCCTCAACGGATCGCCGCGCACCGCAGAACGGGGCCGGCACCAGTGCGTTGGAGCCGCTCTACCGTGAGGTGATGCGGCGCAATGCCGGCGATGTCGAGTTCCACCAGGCCGTGCGTGAGGTGCTGGATTCGCTCGGGCCGGTGTTCGCGCGCAGGCCCGAGTTGCGTGAGGCGTCGGTCATCGAGCGGCTGTGTGAGCCGGAGCGGCAGCTCGTCTTCCGGGTGCCGTGGGTCGACGACGCGGGGAGGGTGCGGGTCAACCGCGGGTTCCGCGTGGAGTTCAACAGCGCCCTCGGGCCGTACAAGGGCGGGCTGCGCTTCCACCCGACGGTCACGCTGGGCGTGCTGAAGTTCCTGGCGTTCGAGCAGACCTTCAAGAACTCGCTCACGGGGTTGCCGATGGGCG
>DATMEI010000521.1:0-4259 GCA_035556995.1 Streptomyces sp. | reverse complement strand
CGCGATCCAGCTGGTCAGCCGCGCCCGTGCCGCCGGATACCACCTCAACGTGCGCGACGTCTTCAGGCACCCCACCGTGGCCGAACTCGCCACCGTCACGAAGGAGATCGCGAAGAAGGGCGCCGCAGCCGAGCCGTCGCGGGAGAAGGACGAGAGCACAGGGCCGCTGCCGCTGACGCCCGTCATGAACTGGTGGCGTGAACACGGCGGCGAGACGACGGCGTTCAGCCAGTCCATGACGCTGCGCGCCCCGCTCGGACTGACCCGGGACCGGCTCGTGACGGCCGTACAGGCACTGCTCGACCACCACCCCGCGCTGCGCCTTCGCTTCGGGACACAGGACGGGCCGGACGGACAAGGCGGGCCGGACGAAGCAGGCGCCTGGACGCTGGAGACTCCGGCACCCGGAGCCGTAAGGGCAGAAGAGTGCGTCCATGTGCACCCCGTGCCCGAAGACGGCGCCGAGGGCGGCGAGGACAACCTCCCCGCAGCGCTCGCCGACGCCATGCGCGAAGCACGGGGCAGGCTCGACCCCCGGGCGGGCGGCATGCTCCAGGCCGTCTTCATCGACCGTGGCCCGCAGCGGCACGGGCGAGTGGTGCTCGTCATCCACCACTTCGCCGTGGACGGCGTCTCCTGGCGCATCCTGCTCCCCGACCTGGCGGCCGCATACGAAGCCGTCGCCGCCGGCTCACGCCCCGAACTGCCGCCCACCGGCACCTCGTTCCGGCAGTGGGCCCGGCTCCTCGCCGGGCAGGGCGAGGACGGCGCACGCAAGCACGAGACGGCACTGTGGTCGACGGCGCTCTCAGGCCCCGACCCCGCGCTGGTCACCGCCGACACCCCGACTGCGTGCGCGTCCGCGTCCCGCGGAGTCGGACATCTGCGGACGACGATGCCGCCGGAGCGCACCCGTGAACTGCTGACCGAAGTGGGGGCCGCCTTCCACTGCGGAGTCGAACCCGTCCTGCTCACCGGCTTCAGCCTCGCGCTGGAGGAGTGGCGCCGCCGCCGCGGCCTCGACCCCGGCGACGTCCTCCTGGACCTGGAATCCCACGGCCGCCCCGACCTGCCCGACGTCGAACTCTCCCGTACCGTCGGCTGGTTCACCAGCGTCTTCCCCGTCCGGCTGGAGCCCACCGGATGCGACTGGAACGACGTGTGGACGGCGGGCCCCGCCCTCGGCCGGGCACTCAAACGCGTCAAGGAACGCCTCAAGGCAGTCCCCGACCGCGGTGTCGGCTACGGAGTCCTGCGCTACCTCGACCCCCGTACGCGCCCCGAACTGGCCGAACTCGGCTCCCCGCAACTGGGGTTCAACTATCTCGGCCGGATGAGCGCGGCCCAGGACGCCGACTGGGGAGTCACCACGGACACCGCCGCCCTCGAAGGCGACGGACACGAGGAAGCGGCCCTCCCCGGCGGCCACCTCATCGACGTCAACTCACTGACGGTGGACGGCCCCGACGGCCCCGTGCTGAGCGCCGAATGGTCCTGGACCGCGGGCCTGTTCCGGCCGGCCGAGATACGGGAGCTGGCCGACCTGTGGTTCAGCGCGCTGTACGCCCTGGTGGCCCACGCGGCGACGCCCGGAGCGGGCGGCCGCAGCCCGTCCGACCTGCCGCTGGCCGGGCTGGGGCAGGAGGAGGTCGAACGGCTGGAGCAGAGCTACCCGGAGCTGACCGACGTGCTCCCCCTCACCTCGCTCCAACAGGGCCTGGTCTTCCACTCGTTGTTCGCCCCCGACAGCCCCGACGTGTACCAGGCGCAGATCGTGATGCGTCTGGGGGACAGGCCCGGCACCGGCGCGCTCCGCGCGGCCACGCGGGCGCTGCTGGAGAGGCACCCGAACCTCGGGGCCGCGTTCGTGCACGAAGACCTGCCCCGCCCGGTGCAGGTGCTGCCCGGCGCCCTCGAACCGCCGTGGCGGGAGATCGACCTCACGACGG
The DNA here is from genome assembly GCA_035556995.1 of Streptomyces sp. GTDB lineage: Bacteria > Actinomycetota > Actinomycetes > Streptomycetales > Streptomycetaceae > Streptomyces. The sequence goes on along the minus strand of DATMEI010000521.1, from coordinate 2,310 downwards.
TGGCCGATGAGCGACGCGAGCGGGTCTTCCAACGCCTCCTCCACGTGGATCTGCGCCGCCGCTTCACCCTCGGCCGGCCGCCGCTGCTGCGCTTCAGCCTCTTCGACTGCGGGCCCGGCGACCACCGGCTCGTACTCACCAACCACCATCTGCTGCTCGACGGCTGGTCGATGCCGCTGCTCGTACGTGAACTGTTCGCCCTGTACGCCGCCCACGGCGACACCGGGCAGCTTCCCCCGGTCACGCCCTACCGCGAACACCTCGCCGCACTGGCCGACTTGGATCTCGACGCGGCACGTACGGCCTGGCAGGAAACCCTCGACGGCATCGAGGAGTCGACCCGGCTGACCACCGGCCACATCAGCGCCGGAGCGGTGCCGCCCCAGCCCATGCAGATCGTCCTACCCGGTGAACTGACCTCCGCACTGCGCCGTACCGCCACACAGAGCGGCCTCACCCTCAACAACGTGCTCCTGGCCGCCTGGGCGATGCTGCTGGCCCTCTCGAGCGGGACGCGCGACGTGGTGTTCGGTACGACCGTCTCGGGCCGTAGGCCGGAAGTGCCGGGCATGGAATCGATGATCGGGCTGTTCATCAACACCGTCCCGGTCCGCGTGACGATCGACCCGGCGGAGACCGTCCCGCAGATGCTGACCCGCTTCCAGGACGAACAGGCCCGCATGCTCCCGCACCACCACCTGGGGCTCGGCGACATCCAACGCCTCGCGGGACGGCGGGACTTGTTCGACACCCATGTCGTCTTCGAGAACTACCCACTGGACCAGGCCGGCCTGGAACAACCCGTCCCCGGCCTCCACATCGAGGGCATCGAGGGCCGCGACGCGGCGCACTATCCGCTGACGCTGGTGGCCTTCGCGGGCGAAGCGGGCATCGCGCTGCGCTTCGACTACCGCCCTGACGTCCTGGACCGCGCAAGCGCCGAAACGATCGCCACGACCCTGCAGCGCATCCTCACCGCCGTGACTGCCTCACCGGGCATCCCGGTCTCCGAGGTCCTGGACGGGGGAGGCGCCAGCAGGTGCGGGTAACGGGTGATCCGGGAGTGATGCCAGCCCTGAGTGGTGGATTCCGGCATGCAGAATCCCACGAATCGCGGTGAGGTGTTCGTGACGTTGTACCGGGTGCCGGATGGCAGAGCGCCCGCGAGGCGACGCGCGCCGCGACCAGATCGCGCATGCACGGCGCTGCGAGCGCTGACGCATAGAGTGTGCACGTGTGGGCTTCCCACAGGCATGAGGCCCCCCGTTCGGTCTCCAAGCGGGGGGCCTTGATCTGTTCCGGGGCGGTGCTGGTGCTGCCTGGGGCGGCATGGATCGCCCGGCACGCGCCGCAGGCGCGTGCCCTTGAGGGGAAGTAGAGAAAGTCTCGACCGATCCCCGCCCTGGCCGCTGTCCGGTGACGCTGCGGATCGATGTGAACGGCCTGCACATCGGCGCTGCCCGGCACAAGCCGCTGCCCTCCAAGCTGTCCGGACGCGCCCACAAAGCACTGTTGGCCAGGGGTGACGCAGTACCCGCAGGACCGTGACCGGACGCGGTGGGCCCTCCCACCGCGGTGGCGGAAGTGGACCGCACCGTCAACCCGGTTTCACAGCACTAGGCACACGCTTGCCCGCCGGGCGAGTTGGTGGCGTCGCACGCTCAGCAGCGCGTACGGAGTACTACCGCTTGCACACCTAGTGTGACTGCTCATAGTTTCGTGATCAGCGAAAGCTCCCCGCTCTTCTTTCGGTTTGCGTGACTGATGGACCCCGGCAATGCAAGGCAATTCCACCTGTCCGGCTGCCGGTTTGTGCACCCCCAACCAACCGCACTGCCGCACGACCAGATTGCGGCCTGCACCGAGAGCCAAGGAGAAGGCCATGAAGAAGACAATTCTTGTCGCGGCATGCGTGGCAGTGGCTACGGCTTTCCCGGCAGTGCCCAGCCAAGCAGCTCAGGCCGTCCTCGTTGTAGACGACAACGGAGCGCAATGTCCGGGCGCACAATTCACTTCGATCCAGGCAGCGATTACTGCGGCCTCGCCAGGACGTACAATCAGGGTCTGCGCCGGGACATACAACGAGACTGTCACCGTGGACAAGGCGGACTTGCAGTTGGTCGGACCGGCCATCGCTCCCACAGGGACAGCGTGCCGCCAGGCCGGAGCTCCGGATCCGTCCACACAGGCGATCATTCAGTCCGCGGGCGGTTCAGGCACTGTGCGCTTGCAGGAGAACGGCATCAGGTTCTCCCGTTTCACCGTTCAGAACAACACCTCCAGTTATGGCCTCGTCACCAGCGCGGGACA
>DATMEI010000520.1:0-2096 GCA_035556995.1 Streptomyces sp. | reverse complement strand
GCTCAGGTTCTGCGCAGTCGAAGGTGACTTGGAACTGCTTGATCGACCCCATCGGTCCAGCCTAGACGCCCCGGGGCTCCGGGCTGGTCGGTTCCTGCGTGATGGTGCGTCGGCGTACGGTCCGGTTCGCTGCCACTCGGCTCGTCAACGTCGTGGAGATTTCAGGCTGTTGAGGAGCGCGCGCAGCACCGCGAGGAGGTGGGCGTGATCGGTGGGCTCCCTGAGCAGCTTGCGGGCCGCATGGACGGCGAGCACGCCGAGGATCAACCGGACCAGAGCGCTGCTGACGGCGACAGCGGCCAACCCCCAGGCGGCAACACCCATGTCGAAGTTGCGCACATCGATCACCCTCTCGGATCAGGAGATCTCCGGTGTAGCGCGGCAACGCACCGATCCGCTGCCCCGCAGCTGCGCGGAGTTGGCCGCTCGACCCGAACTCCTCGCAGCTGCGCCCCTGTTGGCCGGACGGCGGCGAGGGGAGCATGCGTGCATGAGCGATACGGATGAGCCGCCGGGTCCCCGGAACAAACGGGGCCTGCCTTCCCCATACCAGCAGGACCTGAGCGGGGTGCTGCGCAATCTCAGGCGCTTCACTCCCCTCGGCCGCCGCCTGCAAGCGAACAGCCGGGAGACCGCCGCGCTTCTCGCCGCTGGAATGCGGCTGCTGGATCGGCACTTCGGCCCCGGCACCCAGCAGCGCGTCAACAGCGGGTTCCTGTTGCTCGGCCCCCTCTCCCTGCGCAAGGTCGCGGAGGAGTTCAACCGCAATCCGCCCCCGTTCATCCGGCACGGCAACGGCGAAGCGTTGCTGAGAGGCCGCTGGACGCCGCACTCGAACTTCATCATCGACCTGCTCAACTTCGCCCTTTGGCGGGAGAATTACCGGCCGGAATACCGGAAGCAGCGGAAAGCCAACATCGAAAGACTGGTGCGCGGGCCGGACTTCGCAGGCGCCGTGCACGAAGTCGCCCACCGGCACGCCGCCGAGGGCGTCGACCTGCCCCAAGTCCGGCTGAGCCTCGCCCTCATGGCGGCGGCCGAGGGAGACGACGAGGTCAGGCGGATCATCTCCGCCGTGTACGTGGACTACCTCGGCTCGTGGAAGCAGCTGTACGCCACCGTGATGCGGGCGCGCCACCTGCGGCTGCGCGAGGGGCTCACCCTCGACGACCTGGCCGACGTCCTGTCCGCGGCCAACGACGGTATGACCCTCCGGGCCATCGGCGACCCCGGTGCCGGCGTCGTCGATCACGACAACGACCGTTCCCTCATGGGCTCGGTGGCGCTCGCTGTGATCTATGCGTTCCTCGAACCGGACGAGGACGCGAGTGGCCTCACACTGGAGCAGGCCGTCGCGGCGAGATTCGACAGACGGCTGTACTGAGACCGCGATCGATCGCGGGACCGTGCTGAGCGGCTGGGACTTGTCCGGCCGGTCATGCGCGGAGCCAGATGACGAGGCAGGCACATGACCGGCAGGACAAAGTCAGGACAAGTCCTAGCCGACGCCCGCCGCCTGCTGGGCGCCGGCGTGCGGCGGGGTGGGTCCTGAGGTCCGGGAAGGCATGGCCCGCAGGATGTTCTCAACGCTCTGCTTCGCGTCGCCGAAGAGCATGCTGCTGTTCTCCCGGAAGAACAGCGGGTTCTGCACACCCGCGTACCCCGAGGCCATCGAGCGCTTGAAGATGACGACGTGCTCCGCCTCCCAGGCCCGCAGCACCGGCATGCCCGCGATCGGGCTGGTGGGATCGTCCATCGCCGCCGGGTTGACGGTGTCGTTGGCGCCGATCACCAGGACGACCGATGTGCGCTCGAAGTCGTCGTTGATCTCGTCCATTTCCAGGACGATGTCGTAGGGCACCTTCGCCTCGGCCAGGAGCACGTTCATGTGCCCCGGCAGCCGCCCGGCGACCGGGTGGATGCCGAACCGCACCCGGACGCCGGCCTCGCTGAGCTTGCGGGTGAGCTCGGCGACCGGCCCCTGCGCGTGCGCCACCGCCATGCCGTACCCGGGCGTGATGACCACCGACTCCGCCGCGCGGAGCAGTTCGGCGGCCTCATCGGCGGTGATCTCGGTGTGCACGCCGTCCTCGGAC
>DATMEI010000519.1:0-3354 GCA_035556995.1 Streptomyces sp. | reverse complement strand
GCAGCTCGGCGAACGTGGCGGCGGGCGCGCGCACCAAGCTCTCGCGGGTGCTGCACGGATTGTGGCTGCTGCTGTTCGTGGCTGCGCTTCCCGCGGCGCTGGGGATGATTCCGGTGGCGGCGCTGGCGGGCGTGCTGCTCTACGCCGGCTGGAAGCTCATTCCGGTACGGGAGATCGTGCCGCTGTGGCGGGAGCACCGCGCTGAGGCCGTGGTGCTCGCAGTGACGGCGATCGCGATCGTGGGGATCAACATGTTCGAGGGCGTGCTGATCGGGCTGCTGCTGGCGGTGGTGAAGTCCGCATGGGAGATCTCGCACGTACAGGTCGAGACAGAGGACGCCGGCCTGGATCAGGCGCTGCGCGTACGGGTGCTGGGCAACGCGACCTTCCTGCGGCTGCCCAAGCTCCTGGACCAGCTGGAGGCTCTGCCGCGGGACCGTGCCGTCGAGCTGAACCTGTCGGGGCTGCGGCACGTCGACCACGCATGCGGGATGGCGCTGGCGGTGTGGGAGGAGGAGCACAACTCCCGTGCCGCGGCTGCCTCTTCACCACCTGGGCCTGAACGGCCTGCCGGCGCGGGGCGCCCCTCGCTGTGACGGCAGACGTCGACCGGCCCGGCCACACCTCGTATCACTCGACCTCGCGCGTCATCTTCTGCTCCAGCGAGATCTTCTGCTCCATCGAGCTGAGGGCACGCCGGGCAGCGGTGAGCTCTTCGATGTTGCGACGGTGCAACTCGACGTTGTCCTCGAGCAGTTGCGCGTACTTCTGAGCAAGCTGCTTGTACTGCTCCTCGCGTGCCGCGAGCATGCGGGCCCGCCAGGTCGCGGCGATCTGCCACACGAGCACGATCATCAGGACGAAGACCCCGGCGGTACCGATGGCCGCTGCCCACACTCCGGCGGGGTCGGCCGCGACATGGACCAGTTGCTGACTCACTTCGCTGCTTCTTTCTCCGGCTCCTGCGGGACGTGTGCGCGCTCGATTCTGCGCACACCACGGGAGCCGCCCGAAAGACAAAACGGTGAATACGAGGGGCTGTTCAGGGTTTCCCCTCAGGCACCTCCGGGTGCCCCCTCAGGGCACCCGGACATCGCCGGTACCGGCTGTGGCCGGTACCGGCTGTGCTAGCCGCCCAGCTGGGTCAGGTCGCGCACGGCGCCCTTGTCGGCGCTGGTGGCCATGGCCGCGTACGCGCGCAGAGCCTGGGAGACCTTGCGTTCACGGCTGCTGGGCGCGTACGTACCGTTCAGTGCGGCACGGCGTGCGGCCAGCTCTTCGTCACCGACGTTCAGCTTGATGGTGCGGTTGGGGATGTCGATGACGATCTCGTCGTCGGTCTCGACCAGCGCGATCGTGCCGCCGCCCGCCGCCTCGGGCGAGACGTGGCCGATGGAGAGGCCCGAAGTCCCGCCCGAGAAGCGCCCGTCGGTGATCAGCGCGCACGCCTTGCCCAGGCCGCGGCCCTTGAGGAAGGACGTCGGGTAGAGCATCTCCTGCATGCCGGGGCCGCCCTTGGGGCCCTCGTAGCGGATGACGACGACGTCGCCCTCCTTGACCTGCTTCTTGAGGATGGCGTCGACCGCCTGCTCCTGCGACTCCACGACCACGGCCGGGCCGGAGAAGGTGTGGATCGACTCATCGACGCCCGCGGTCTTCACGACGCAGCCGTTCTCGGCGAGGTTGCCGTAGAGGACGGCCAGGCCGCCCTCCGTGGAGTAGGCGTGCTCGAGGTCGCGGATGCAGCCGCCCGCGGCGTCGGTGTCGAGGGAGTCCCAGCGCTCGGACTGCGAGAAGGCCTCAGCGGAACGGACGCATCCCGGCGCGGCGTGGAAGAGTTCGGTGGCCTTCGCGGACGGCGAACCGCCGCGGATGTCCCAGCTCTTGAGCCAGTCGGCCAGCGACGGGGAGTGCACGCTGTGCACGTCCTCCCTCAGCAGCCCCCCGCGGTAGAGCTCGCCGAGGATGGCGGGGATGCCGCCGGCGCGGTGCACGTCCTCCATGTAGTACGTGCCGTTGGGCGCGACCTTCGTCAGGCAGGGCAGCGAGCGGGAGAGCGCGTCGATGTCCGCCATGGTGAAGTCGAGTTCGGCCTCCTGGGCGGCGGCCAGCAGGTGCAGGATCGTGTTGGTCGAGCCGCCAATGGCGATGTCGAGGGCCATGGCGTTCTCGAAGGCGGCGCGGCCGCCGATGTTGCGCGGCAGCACGGTCTCGTCGTCCTGCTCGTAGTAGCGCTGGGCCAGCTCGACGACCGTACGGCCCGCGTCCTGGTACAGCTCCTTGCGAGCGGTGTGCGTCGCCAGGACGGAACCGTTGCCCGGCAGGGCGAGGCCCATGGCTTCGGCGAGGCAGTTCATCGAGTTGGCGGTGAACATGCCGGAACAGGAGCCGCAGGTGGGACAGGCGCTGTCCTCGATGAGGCGCATGTCCTCGTCGGAGACGCTGTCGTTCGCTGACTCGGCGATGGCGCTGATCAGGTCGAGCTTGCGGACGGTGCCGTCGACGAGCGTCGCCGTGCCCGACTCCATGGGGCCGCCGGAGACGAAGACGGTCGGGATGTTGAGCCGCATCGCGGCGTTCAGCATGCCGGGGGTGATCTTGTCGCAGTTGGAGATGCAGATCAGGGCGTCGGCGCAGTGCGCCTCCGTCATGTACTCCACGGAGTCCGCGATCAGGTCGCGGGAAGGCAGGGAGTAGAGCATGCCGCCGTGTCCCATGGCGATGCCGTCGTCCACGGCGATCGTGTTGAACTCGCGCGGGATGGCGCCCGCCGCGTGAATGGCCTCGCTCACGATCCGGCCGACCGGCTGGAGGTGGGTGTGGCCGGGCACGAACTCGGTGAAGCTGTTGGCCACCGCGATGACCGGCTTGCCGATGTCCTCGCGCGCTACGCCCGAGGCCTGCATGAGGGCTCGGGCGCCCGCCATATTGCGGCCGTGGGTGACGGTGCGGGACCTCAGCTCGGGCATGGTGGCACTCCCCTTGTACGGTGCGTGCGCCTCTTACGACGACGCGCGGCTGTCGTTCCCGGTGCGCGCTGCCCGGTCGGTGTTGCTCGGGCGGACCGATGCCGGGCCCGGGACTCGGGCGGACACCACGGGATCAGCTCGCACATACGGTGACCTTCGAGCGTACGCCCCACGACCGGGATCTGGACCCTGGGATCACATGCTGAGACCAGCAGCCCGGTCCGTGAACTGCCCGTTCGGTACGGGCAGACCGGGAGGTGGCAGACCGGGAGGTGCCCTCTACCCGGTCAGATGCCGCTGCACGACGGGAGCCAGCCGTACGGTCAGCTCCTCCGGCGGCAGCGAGGCCATCGGCTCCATCTTGATCACGTAGCGCAGCAGGGCC
>DATMEI010000518.1:0-3495 GCA_035556995.1 Streptomyces sp. | reverse complement strand
AGCAGTTGCTCGTCCTCCTCGGAGAAGGCGCATCGGCGTGCTGCTGACGGGGCCTCATTTTCTGGCGCATCCGGGTCGGCGGCGTCCGGTGGTGTACGGCCGGGTTCGCACCGTTTGTTGGCGAGGAAGAGCGCACCGAGCACCTCTTCGCCGTCGGCGATGGGCATCCCGAGGAAGTCGGCCAGCTCCGGGTGAGCGCGGGGCCAGCCCTCGAAGCGCGGGTCGGTACGTACGTCCGCGAGCCGCTGCGGGGTCGCGTCGTGCAGCATCGCCGCGAGGATGCCGTGCTGGCGGGGCAGCGGGCCGATGGACTTCCACTGCTCGTCCGTCACACCGTCCACCACGAACTGTGCGAAGCCGCCGTGATCGTCGGGTACGCCGAGTGCCGCGTATTCCGCGTCCAGCAGTTCACGGGCCGAGGCGACGATCGTCTGCAGGACGTCGCGCACCTCGAGCTGCCGGTTCATGGCGAGCAACGCGGCGCTGACAGCGGCGAGCCCGGAGCTTTGGAGCATGCGGTCACGGTACCGGCGGGGGGCGTCGGCGGGATCGGGCGTACGCCCCGGAGACGGGGGTCTGAGGACCTAAGACCAGAGCCCAGCAGTGTGACCCTGAGTTTATAGCTTCTACACACTGCGTAAATGTAATCGGGTATGCGGTGTGAGTCGCCGCATAGGACCCAGATCACGTACGAAACAGCTTAGTAGTAGTTGTTCACAGACCGGACGTGCAACGCAGGCACTTCAAGGGCTCTGCTCTACTCGTAATCCACTATCAAGGTTAGTAATGGTGATTTTTGCTCGGTGACTGACGGCAGCTGAGAATGTCTGCCGCCGCAGCGGCCACTGTCGCTGCGGTCCGCAATCTGGAAGAGGTTTCCTCCCTATGAGCGTTCCCACTCCCGAACGCCACGGCAGGCTGTCCCGTCTGCACAAGATCTCTGCGGTGACCGGTGCCGCAGCCGTCGGCGTAACGGCGATCGCGTTCACCGTCGTGCCAGGGCAGAAGGACAGCGGAAGCGAGACTGCCGGATCGGAGTTGGCAGGCAAACCGGTCGCACTGCAGACCGCCGTCGAAGGCCCCGCCGCGCAGAAGGCGGGCATCGACGCTCAGAGGTCGGCTGCGGACGACCGGGCACGTGCACACGCCAAGGCAGAGGCGCGCAAGAAGGCCGAGGCACGCGCCAAGGCACGGCACGAGGCGGCCGAGCAGGCGAAGAAGGCCGAACGCGACCGTGAGCGCAAGCAGGCCGCGAGCCGCTCGGCGAAGCGGAGCGAGGCAGCTGCCTCAGCGCCTTCGGGTTCCCCGAAGCAGATCGCGCGGCAGCTCATCGGGTCCGAGACCCAGTTCCAGTGCTTCTCCAGCATCGTCGAGCGTGAGAGCGGCTGGGACGTGCACGCGTCGAACCCGAGCGGGGCCTACGGCCTGGTGCAGGCGCTGCCCGGCTCCAAGATGTCCTCAGCCGGCCCCGACTGGCGCAACAACGCCGCCACCCAGATCAAGTGGGGCCTCGGCTACATGAAGGACCGCTACGGCAGCCCCTGCGGCGCCTGGTCCTTCTGGCAGTCCAACAACTGGTACTGAGCCAGGGGCTGTACGGCCCGAACACGACGAAGGCGGCGGCATCCCCGGAGGGAGCCGCCGCCTTCCGTGCTTCGGTACGGGTGGTGTCCTTGGCCGCTACTTGCTGCCCGCTACTTGCGCATGACCTCCGGTTCGTGACGGCGCAGCAGACGTGCCACGACGAAGACCAGGGCGACGCCGATGCCCATCAGGACCGCCATGTCCAGCACGTACGTACCCGCGGTGTGCTCCCACAGCGAGTCCGGGTTGCCCTTCTCCCACGGCAGCAGCGTGTTCATGTCGGCTGTCGCGCCCATCGCGGCCACAGCCCAGCGGGAGGGCATCAGCCAGGCGAACTGTGCGACGCCCGGGGTGTCGAAGAGCTGGAAGAGCACGCCGGTGAAGACCACTTGGACGATGGCGAACATGACCAGCAGCGGCATGGTCTTCTCGGCCGTCTTCACCAGCGAGGAGATGATGAGGCCGAACATCATGGACGTGAAGCCGAGCGTGATCACGGCGAGTGTCATCTCGAGAGCGGGAAGATCCTCCGCGATGACGCCCTCCTTCGGCAGCTCGCGCGGGCCGAAGCCGATGGCGGCGATGATCACGCCTTGCAGGGCCGTGACGATCCCGAGTACGAGCACCTTGGACATCAGATACGCCGACCGCGAGAGGCCGGTGGCCCGTTCGCGCTCGTAGATGACCCGCTCCTTGATCAGTTCTCGTACGGAGTTGGCCGCTCCGGAGAAGCACATGCCGACCGCGAGGATGAGCATGATCGTGCTGGCGTCACGGTTCGTCATTCCCTTGCGCAGCGGACCGTAGCCCAGGCCGTAGTCGCTCGGGATCAGGGTGCTGACCCCGCCGAGGACGACGGGCAGGATCACCGTGAGGGCAAGGAATCCCTTGTCGGAGGCGATGACCGACACGTAGCGGCGTACCAGCGTCCAGAACTGTGAGCCCCAGCTCTGCGGCTTCTGAAGGCGGGCGGGCGGCGCCTGCGGCTGCGGGACCTGCTGCGGGGCGACGGAGTCGAGGTCGGCGGCGTACATCTGGTAGTGCTGGGAGCCCTGCCAGCGGCCCATCCAGTCGTAGTCGCGGTAGTTCTCGAAGGCCGAGAAGACATCCGCCCAGGTGCTGTAGCCGAAGAAGTTCAGTGCCTCCTCGGGAGGCCCGAAGTAGGCCACGCCGCCGCCCGGCGCCATCACCAGCAGCTTGTCGCAGAGGCCGAGTTCGGCCACGGAGTGGGTGACGACCAGGACCGTACGGCCGTCGTCGGCCAGGCCGCGCAGCAACTGCATGACGTCGCGGTCCATGCCCGGGTCGAGTCCGGAGGTGGGCTCGTCGAGGAAGATCAGCGACGGCTTGGTCAGCAGTTCCAGTGCGACGGATACGCGCTTGCGCTGGCCGCCGGAGAGGGAGGTGACCTTCTTGTCTGCGTGAATGTCGAGCTTGAGCTCGGCGAGGACTTCCTCGACCCGGGCGTTGCGCTCGGCCACCGCGACGTCGCCGGGGAAGCGCAGCCGTGCGGCGTAGCGCAGGGCAGTGCGGACCCGCAGCTCCTTGTGCAGGATGTCGTCCTGCGGCACGAGGCCTATGCGCTGCCGCAGTTCGGCGAAGTGCTGGTAGAGGTTCCGGTTGTCGTAGAGGACCTCGCCCATGTCGGCGGGCCGGTAGCCCGTCAGGGCGCGGAGCAGCGTCGACTTGCCGGATCCGGAGGGGCCGATCACGCCGACCAGCGACTTCTCCGGGACACCGAAGGTGACGTTGTTGAGGATCACCTTGCCGTTGTCGACCTTCACCGTCAGGTGACGGGCGGAGAAGGAGACCTCACCGGTGTCGACGAACTCCTCGAGCCGGTCCCCGACCAGCCTGAAGGTGGAGTGGCCGACGCCTACGGTGTCCTGCGGGGTGATCACGGCCGAACCG
>DATMEI010000517.1:0-4709 GCA_035556995.1 Streptomyces sp. | reverse complement strand
GGTGCTGCGGGGGCGGAGGCGGCGTCCGCGGTCCCGCCGCCCGTCGACTTGGTGACAGCGCCACCGGAAGCGGCGTCCTTGCCTGGTGGCTCGTCTGTTGGCGGGGTGGGAGAGGGGGTGGGCATGACGGTGGTGTCCCTTGTCCGGGTCCGGGTTTGTGCAGGGCGAGGTAGGGCCGAGGGCCTGTGGCGTCGCCGCGCGTGGAGCCTGCGGCGCCGCCGGTGCCGGACCCGTCGCTACGACGGGTCCGGCACCGGCGGTGATGCCACCGGCTGTCAGTCCTTCTTGTACGCCTTGGCGGCTGCTGCCTCGAGAGCGCTCTGGGCGCCGGCAACGTCCTTGGGGTTCTTCAGGAAGTCCTGCAGAGCCTTCCACTCGCCCTTGCCCTTGGTACCGCCGAAGGCGGCCGGGGCCTGGTCGGACATGTCGAAGCGGAAGTCGTCGCCGGCATCGATCACGGCCTTGGCGATCTCACGCTGGACGTCGTCCGGGTACGCCTTGCCGTCCAGGTTCTTGTTCGGCGAGACGAAACCGCCTCCATCGGCCCAGACAGCGGCGGCCTCGGGAGAGGCGAGGAAGGTCAGCAGGGCGTGGGCGGCCTTGTTGTCCTTCAGGGCGACTGCGGCGTCGCCACCCGTGACGACCGGGGCGTCGCCGCCGACGGCCGGGAACGGGTAGACCTTCGCGTCCGTGCCGATCTTCGCCTTGGTGTCGTTGGCGACGTTGATGCCGACGAAGTCACCCTCGAAGACGCTCGCGGCGCTCGGGGAGTCGGTGGAGTCGAAGGCCTTCGTCACGGACGTGGGGAAGTCGGTCTGCAGCGCGCCCTTGTTGCCGCCGGCGAGCAGCTCCTTCTTCCCGAACAGTTCGCCGAGCGTGGTCAGAGCCTTCTTGACGGAAGGATCGGTCCACTTGATCTTGTGCTGGGCCAGCTGGTCGTACTTCTCGGGGCCCGCCTGCGAGAGGTAGATGTTCTCGAACCAGTCGGTGAGCACCCAGCCGTCGCCACCGCCGACGGACACCGGCTCCACACCGGAGTCGGCGATGGTCTGCGCGTTGCCGAGGAAGTCCTTCCAGGTCTTCGACTCGCTCACGCCCGCGTTCTCGTAAGCCTTGGTGTTGTACCAGATCAGGGACTTGCTGGCGGCCTTGAAGTAAACGCCGTACTGCTTGCCCTTGTTGGCGCCGAGGTCCTGCCAGCCCTTGGAGAAGTTCTTGCCGAGCTGCTCCTTGGTGGCCTTGTCGAGGGGCTTGAGCCAGCCCTTCTCCGCGAACTGGTTCAGCACGCCGACCTGCGGCAGCATCGCGACGTCGGGCGGCGAGCCGCCCTCGAGCTTGGAACCGAGATAGGTGGCGACGTTGTCGCCGGTGGGCGTCACCTCGACCTCGGCACCGGTGCGCTTCTCGAACGCGGCGATGACCTTCTCGAAGTTCTTCCCCTCGTCGCCCGTCCAGACAGCAGCGACCTGGATCTTCTCGCCCTTGAGCTTGGGCAGTTTGACGGTCTCTTTCTCTGCCTGGGAGGCGCCGCCCTTGTCTCCCCCTTCGTCACTGCCGCTGCCGCCGCAGGCGGCAGTCATGGACAGAGCAGCGACGGCGCAGAGCGCCACAGCGCCACGTGCAGTCGCCCTGGTGTTGCTGAAGATGCTGGTGTTGCTTCTGGTACGTGATGCACCAGTCGCACGAACCGTATTACGCATAGCTCCCGCCGTCCCCATCGGAGGCACGGCCCCCGGAATCGGTTGCCGCGCCGTCTTGGTAACAAGGCATGAGGGTTTCTCGTCCACTCCCTCAGTCCTGTGCGCAAAGTCCTACGCCTGAACGCGGACGGGCCGCAATACGTTGTCAGCTTTCAAGAACCTCATCTTGACCACTCCGTGATCTGTTCGCTGCGGAGGCGTCCGATTCCTGTGGGTCCACCCCGAGAGAGCGGGCCGCCCTGCCCACCGCGCTCGCCAGCAGAGCGAGGTCGGTCGGACCGTTGCCGAGTTCCCGCACGGGGCGCCGAGTCGGCGGATCCCCGGCGCGCGTCCACTCCAGCGGGACGACCGTCGGACGCTGCGTCGAGGTGCGCGGGATGCGCCCCGTGACCCGGCCCGCCTGGAAGGCGATGGCCCTGCCGTCGGCCTCGATGAGGGTGCCACGGCCTTGGATCGCGTCCTCTTCGCCTGCGCCGCCGACGCTCACACCGGACAAGTCGGCGCGCAGTGCCGCCGCCTGGACCACGGCTGTACGGGCCGTGCGGTCGGGCCGCCCGCTCGCCGCCACCACGTGCATTCCGAGGCGCGCGCCGTCCCGTGCGACGGCCTCCAGAGCGCGTACGACCGAACCGGCGGCCGGACGCCCCGGATTGCCCAGAGCGGGGTCGACAAGGGTGTCGAAGTCGTCGACGAGGATGACGAGGCGGGGCATTGGAGCGCCCGGTGTTTCCAAGTGTTGAACGATCATGTCGGCATCAGAGCCGGTCGTGGCGCTGTGGACAGCGCGCGCCTCCGGCTCGGCCGCGCTCTGTCCGGCGGCCGGATCGGCGGCCCGGGACTCGGCCTGGGACCGGGTTTGGGACTCGGCCTGGGCATGGGGAATACGGAGCCGGAGAGTGCCGGGGGCGGTGCCGGTTTCCGCATCGGCGGTGCCGCCCGTCTGCTGCTCGATGCGGCCACGGTCCGCGCTCCCGGCGGAGGTTGCCGTCCCCCTCGCCTCATGGCCGGCGTCCGCACGCTCGTCGTCCGTACGCGCAGTGCCTGCCCGCGCTGTGTCCGTACGCGCGGTGCTCGCGCGCGCCCCGTTGCGCGCGAACTCCTCGTATGTGCCTACGGGGCCGAGCAGTTCGGCACGGCGCTTCAGCTCCCCGCTCAGCGACTGCGCGAACTCCCGCATGCGCACGGGGTCGTTCGCCGACAGGTGGTGCCGCGCGTGCGGCAGTTCCAGACAGGTCTGGAGACCTTCGCCCGCGCCGTCGCCGTCCAGGAGGACGAGCCGGAGCCGGTCGGGCCGTCCCCCCGCGGAGAGGGAGGCGGCGAGTGAACGGAGCAGTTCCGTCTTGCCGGAGCCGGAAGGCCCGGTGACGAGGGCATGTCCGCGGGCTCGCGTCAGCTCCGCCTCCAGAGGGCCGCGCGGCCCGGCGCCGAAGACCAGAGTGGCGCGACCGACGGACGGCTCCTCGGGTTCGGCCCAGCGGGCGAGGAGCGCGGCCGGTGTGGCACGGGCGAGTCCCAGCTCGTCGAGCAGACGGGAGGTGCGGGGCAGCGTCACGGAAGCCCGCGCGGCCGTGCCCGTACGCGCTGCTGTGCCCTCCGGTTCACGCAGCGGCGCCATGGCCCGTGCGAAACGCTCCGCCCAGGCCGCCGAAACCGCGTCGACGGTGCCGACTGTGCCGGCCGAGCCGGCCGTGCCGCCGGCGGCGAGGGGATCCCCGGCGCCACCCTGCCCGCCGGTCTCCCGCCGCACCACCCGTACGGCAGTCGCCACGGCTCCGCTGAGCAGAGCGAGCGCACCGCACTCGCGGAAGGCGGAGGACATCTCGCAGGCGGCCTCCACCGTCTCGAAGACGGGGGAGGAGGGAGTCGCGGCCGGGGTCTCGGCGAGGCAGAGCAGATGAATTCCCGCCCCCGGCCCCTCCGATGCCAGCCGTGACACCGTGTTGCGCAGATCCGCCGAGCCCGGGTCCCCGTCCACGACGAGCAGTGTGTACGGGCCGGGATGACCGGTGCGCGGCCGAGCAGCGGAGCTCTGGCCGCCGTCCGGTGCCCACGCCTTCTGCTGCTCCTCGTCGAGCCGGCGGATCAGTTCGGCGGTGCGTGCGGTGGCCTGCTCCCGGTCGTACGCCGTGAGCAGACGGCAGTCCTGCCCGTGTACCGGCCGGAGATGAGGCAGCCAGCCGAGCCAGGACCACTCCGCGGTGCGCACCCCGGCCTCCCGCGAGCGGTCGGTGGAGAGCAGCACGATCTCCAGGGTGCTCGGGCCGTGCAGGGCGGCGAGCTGTGCCACCACGGAACGCGCCAGCCCCGTCAGCCGCGGCCGTGGCCCGGCGAGGCCCAGGGTGCCCGCCTCCAGCAGGCTGACGGTGAGGGGCCCGCCGGGGCGTCCGCCGCTGCGGTGCGCGGTGCCGATCCGGACGGTCAGTGCGTCGGGATGGTCCGGCTCGCGCTCCCAGAGGCGGGGGCCGGGGCCGAGAGCGGTGAGCAGGATGGTGGCGGGGTCGGGACGGCTCTCGGCGCCCCACACCACCGCTGCGGCATCCGCGCCGGGTGCGGCGCCCGCTTCCGGGCCAGGGCCACCGCCGTGGGACTCACCGGCCGGACCGGCGAACGGTGACGCGGCGCCGTCGCCGGGGCGGGCACCCGCGAAGCGACGGGCCCATGCGCTCAGGCCGCGGGCGCGTGGCCGGTCCGGCTCGCTCGCCACGGGCGCGCCGGGCCGTGGCTGTCCAGGCGGGGGGAACTGCCCGGCGTACCGGGCGTGCTGGGCGAGGCCGGCGCCGTGGGTGGTGTCGCCGTCCGGGCCGTCGGCGTCGTCGGCGCCGTCGGGGAACGGGCCGCCTCGTGCGTAGCCGTGCGAACTGTCCGCGGGAGAGTGCGCCACGGATCCGGGGTGCGGCGATCCGGATGCGCCTGCTCGTACGGACTTCTCCTCCGCGCCACCGCCGCCATCGCCACCACCGCTGCGCGGGCCCATCAGACGCAACTGCCCGTTGCCGTCCGGGAGCGTGG
>DATMEI010000516.1:0-3845 GCA_035556995.1 Streptomyces sp. | reverse complement strand
CCCAGATCCTCTGCGGTCTTGGCGCGTGCGGGAGTCGGGGCCAGGAACCAGGCCATGGCGAGCGCCACGACGAAGACGACTGCGGTCGCCAGAAGGCTCTGCCAGGTGAAGATCGTGTCGGTGAGGGGGATGATCCCCTCTCCGTCGCGTCCCTCGGCGATGACGTCCTGTACCGGCTTCGGGCTGGAGCCCTCGCTGGCCACCTGCAGGGCGGCGGAACCGGACAGTCCCTGCGCCCAGACCGTGCCGAGTCCCAGGAAGGCCATGGCGCCCAGCGCGCGGTAGTCGACGCCGCGGACGACCCGCGCGATCTCCTTGGCGAGGATGGCGGTGAAGACCAGGCTGAACGCCCAGTTCAGGTAGGAACTGATCATCGCCACGGCAGCGGTGAACGCGATCGCCGAGCGCGGCGACTTCGGTATCAGCGCCAGCTTCGCTATCAGCCGGGCGACGGGCGCCGAGACCGCGACCGCGTACCCACCGATGATGATCATCGCCATCTGCAGGGTGAACTCGATCAGCGACCAGAAGCCTTCGCCCCACGCGTCCACGAGGGCGGTGGGACGCTCACCGGTCGACAGCCCCAGCGCGAAGATCAGGAACGTGCCGACGAGTACGAACCCGAAGGCGTCCGGAAGCCATCTCTCAGTGAAGGCGGTGAACCGCAGCGCCGTCCGCGCGAGCAGGGTCTCCTTCTCGCGCGGACCGGCATCCGGTTCGGTGTCGGCATTGGTGGCCATGATTACCTCGCTCGCTCTTCGGGCTGCCGGTTCTCGCACGTGAGCGGGGCAACGCACCCCGCGAACCGCGGCTCGTGCGGCGAATAGTGGCCATCCGCAGGCCGGGAGGGAAGAGTCCGCTTTCCTTCGCGGCGCAACGTTGCACAACCGGAAGGAATCTGGACCCGGAGACCATTGAGCAGGCCGAAGCTATGGTGCGCATCAACATTGCGGCGGGGGCGCGCGCAGCGGACTTCCGCCGAGCGACGTCCGATTCGTTCAAGACCGGCACGCACCGGTCCGCCTAACGTGCGGGCATGACTCCACGTTTCGACCTCATCGGTCTCGTCACCGCTGACATGGCCGCATCCCTCGCCTTCTACCGCCGGCTCGGTCTGGAGATCCCCTCCGAAGCCGACGGCGAGCCGCACGTCGAGGCGGCGTTGCCGGGCGGGCTGCGGATCGCCTGGGACACCGAGGAGACCGTCCGGTCCTTCGACCCCGGCTGGGACCCCGGGCCGCGGGGCAGCGGCCGGCAGGGCCTGGCGTTCCTCTGCGACTCCCCCGCCGAGGTCGACCAGCTCTACGCCCGGCTGACGGAGGCCGGACACGAAGGCCACAAGGCACCCTGGGACGCCTTCTGGGGCCAGCGCTACGCGGTGGTGGCCGACCCGGACGGCAACAGCGTCGACCTCTTCGCGCGCCTCACCTGACGGTTGGCCGTACTAGGCGCTCCGGTCGGCCAGCAGTTCGGTCGCGGTGACCCCGGCCAGCGCCCTGACCTCCCGGGAGAAATGGGCCTGGTCGGCATACCCGGCGGCCGACGCGACCTCCGCCAGGGTCGACCCGTCCGCGGCGGACAGCAGCGCCTGCTGCAGCCGCAGCACCCGGGCCAAGGTCTTGGGCCCGTAGCCGAAGGCGTCCATGCAGCGCCGGTGCAACTGCCGTTCGCTCAGTACGACGGCGGCGGCCACCTCTGCCACTGCCCGCCCGCTGCCGAGCAGTTCGGCGACGGCTCCCGTCAGGGCCCGCCCCTCCGGCACTTCACGCCCCTCGGACGGACCTTCTCTCAGCCGCCCGGCCGCGAGCGACTCCAGCGCCCGCCCGGGATCCGGCGCTTCGGCGATCTGCTCCGCCAGCAGCCGCACCGCACGCTCCGGCCATACCGCTTCGAGCGGTGTCCGCTGGTCGCGCAGCTCATGTGCCCGTACGCCGAAGACCAGCGGTCCTGTGCCGGGCGGGAGGCGCAAGCCGGTCATGCGGGTGCCGGCACGCCGCGAGAAGAGATGGGCCCGGGTGTCGGGCCCCGCGACGACCAGCGCGCCGTCCCACCACAGCAGGTCCATGCAGCCGTCAGGCAGCACCCGCGCCTCCGCGGCGGGCATTTCGCTCTGCGACCACACCACCGCGCCGCGCAGCCGGGAGGGACGTTCGGAGTACATGCCTTCAGCATGCCGCCACTGGAGCCGTCCGCGCTGCCCGT
Organism: Streptomyces sp.; assembly: GCA_035556995.1. Taxonomy (GTDB): domain Bacteria; phylum Actinomycetota; class Actinomycetes; order Streptomycetales; family Streptomycetaceae; genus Streptomyces. Next base: position 1,643 of record DATMEI010000516.1, on the reverse strand, counting down.
ACGGGCGCAGTGCCCTCGGAACCGGCCGGCGGCTGTGCGGACAGTCGGCCGGTTCCGAGGGCCTGACTGATAAATCTCGCCTTGCTCGCGACGCCTGCTGGGGGCACCTCCCGGGCCGTCAAGGCCCAGGGGGAGGGACGGCGGTATTTGTCAGAGAGCCCCTAGGTGCGTTCCGCTCACATCGGCGCCGGTCCACGACTGAGGTCAGCGTTGCCCAGGGGAAACGACCGTGATGCGGCCGGGTAACAGGCGCACCGCACGCTCGTTCCATGACCTTGCGACAGCGTGTGGTGGTGATCGGCGGCGGCATGGCCGGTGCGCGGCTCGCGCAGCAGCTCGACGCGGCCGGCGTGGACGTGGACGTCACCGTCGTCGGTGAGGAGCCGCACGCCCCGTACAACAGGGTGCTCCTCGCGGATGTGCTCGCCGGACAGTACGAGCCCGAGGTCATCGCGCTCCCCACAAGCACGGCCCGCTGGATGCACGACGTGCGTGCTGTCCGAGTCGACCGGGAGGAGCACCGCGTCGTCTGTGACGACGGCAGCGTTCTCGCCTACGACGCGCTCGTACTCGCCACGGGCGCCAATCCCGTACTGCCGCCGCTGCGCGGACTCTTCGACCACGACGGCGGTGAACTGCCCGACGGTGTGCGGGCGTTCCGCACCATGGACGACTGTCTCGCCCTCCGCGACGACGCACGGCCGGGCGTACGGGCAGTGGTCGTCGGCGGCGGGCTGCTGGGCGTGTCCGCTGCCCGCGCGCTCGCGCGGCGTGGCGCACAGGTCGTACTGACCCACCAGGGCGAACGCCTCATGGAGCGGCAGCTCGACGCCGGGGCCGCGGCGGTGCTGCGGCGGCACCTGGAAGAGCTCGGTGCCGAGGTGCACACGGAATGCCGCGTACGCGGACTGCGTACACAGCCGTACGGTCACAGCGGGCGGGCAGCCGACAAGGCGCCCGGCGGGACGCCCGACCGGAAGCCCGAGCGGCCGTCCCGTGTGCCTGCTCGTACGGTGCACGCTGTCGAACTCGCCGACGGCTACCAGCTGGAGGCCGACCTCGTCGTCCTCGCCTGCGGCGTGCGCCCCCGTGTGGGGCTCGCCCGCGCCGCGGGTCTCGAGGTGGCCCGAGGTGTCGTCGTCGACGACCGGCTGCGCACGAGCGACCGGCACATCTACGCGATCGGCGACTGCGCTGAGCACGAGGGAGTCCTGTACGGGCTCGCGGGCCCCTCGCAGGAACAGGCCGACACCCTGGCCCGTGTCCTCACGGCCACGACCACGGCTACAGCCCAAGCCGCAGCCGCAACCACGGACACGGACACGGACACGGATCACGGTGACGCAGCCGCCCCCCGCTACACCGGCACACGCGCGCTCACCCGCCTGACCCTCGCACCCGAATCACGGCAACCACCGCTCGACCTCGCCGCGTTCGGCGAGCCGACGCCGCGTGACGACGACGACGTCGTCCACCTCACCGACGCCACCCGCGGCATCTACCGGAAAGTCGTCGTCCGCGACGACCGGCTCGTCGGCGGCATCCTCGTCGGCGACCTCCGCGCTGTCGGAACGCTCGCCCGTACCTGGGAGGGCGACGAACTGCTGTCCTCCGAGCCGCTGCTCCACCTGCTCACCCACGAT
>DATMEI010000515.1:0-2631 GCA_035556995.1 Streptomyces sp. | reverse complement strand
TCCTTCGTGACGTGACCGACGAGGAGCGTGGACATGCCCCGCTCCTTGGAGGCGCGGATGAGCGCACCGGCCACCTCTCGTACCTGCGCGACACCGCCGGGCGCTCCGTCGAGTTCGGGCGAGGCGACGGTCTGGACGGAGTCCATGACCAGCAGGCTGGGCTTCACCTCGTCCAGATGTGCGAGGACGGCCGACAGGTCGGTCTCAGCGGCGAGGAAGAGGTGTTCGCCGATGGCGCCGATGCGGTCGGCGCGCAGGCGCACCTGCCCGGCGGACTCCTCGCCGGTGACGTAGAGCGTGTGATGGTCCTCGTCCGACGCCTTCGCCGCCACATCCAGCAGCAGCGTCGACTTCCCCACTCCGGGCTCGCCCGCGACGAGGATCACCGCGCCGGGCACGAGCCCGCCGCCGAGCACGCGGTCCAGCTCGGGGACGCCGGTGCCGCGTGCGGTGGCCTGTGTGCCGTCCACCTGGCCGATGGGCAGCGCGGGAGAAGAGACACGGCCGGGCGTGGTCGTCCGTACGCCCGTGGCGCCTCCCACCTCCTCGACCGTCCCCCAGGCATGACACTCATGGCACCGGCCGAGCCACTTGGGGGTCTGCCACCCGCACTCGGCGCAGCGGTAGGCGGGGCGTTCCTTGCCGGAGGTTTTACGGGCAGCCATGTCCGTCACCGTAGCCGGGGGCGCCGACAGTGGGGGAGTTGGCCGTGGCGACACCCAGGAGTGGTGTCAGGGGCGCGAGTTGACGTGCACCTCGTCCCCTTTCGAGGGAGTTAGTCACCCGTAAGGATTAAACCTGGACGAGAGGGTCCGCAGGGGGCACGTCGCCCGCCTACCGTCACCGGGTGATGAGCAGCAGGCGCGACCACTCCACGCACGCCACCGGCGCACACCGTGCGCACACGGGGCGGCGGCCGAAGCAGCACCAGCGCTCCGGTTCGCCCAAGGTCTTCAGCAGAACCGGAGCCTCGACGAAGGCTGCGGTGAAGGGCAGCGACGGCGTCAACCGCGCGAACGGCGCGCCGGGGACGGCCGGTTCGACAGCCGCCGCGGATGCGGGCGACGTGCCCTCCGTCGAGTCTTCCCGTGCGACGGTGCCCTCCGGCACGGCGTCAGCCGCCGATGCCCGCGAAGAGCGCGGCATGGTGCGCTACGAGCCGTATCTGGACGGCCTGTTCACCTACTGCCTGTCGGTCATGTGCGAGCACGACGCCGCGACGAGCGCCGTGGGTGAAGCGCTCGTCCTCGCCGAGCGGCAGCACGAGCGGGACCGTGCCCCCGCGCAGCGCACCCTGCGCCGGCCGTGGTTGTACGCGCTGGCCCGCTGGGTCTGCCTTCGCCGCCTCGCCGAGCAGAGCAGCCGTGAGGGACGCGCAGACACGATTCCCGCCACCGCGCCGCACCTCTCCGACGCCGCCCGTACCCAGCGCCGTCGTGAACTGGCCGCCCTCGCCTGGCCGGAGGCCGCCGGCACCACGCCTGAACAGCGTGAGGCGCTGGAACTGGCCGTACGCCACGGGCTGCCCGCCGCCGAGGTCGCCGCTGTGCTCTCGCTGACCTCCGAGGCCGCGAGCGCGCTGCTCTCACACGCCGCCTGCGAGGTGGAGCGCACCCGCGCCGCGCTCGCCGTCGTCAAGTCCGGTGGCTGCCCTGCCGTTTCGGGCCTCGCCGGAGAGGACCAGCTGCTGCTCGGCCCGGCCTTCCGGCGCGAACTCGTCCGGCACGTCGACGAATGCACCAACTGCCGCCGCGCCGCCGAGCGTGCCATGGCCGGGGTGCCGTGGCCGGGCACGGCACCCGCCGGTACGGCGGTGCTCGCCGTGCTCGAAGCGCCGCGTCCCGCTGTCGAGGCAGCCGTGCTGGCGGTACGCCGCGCACGCGTACGGCACTCGCCGCGCTTCGACAAGACGGGCTTCCCCGTGGAGGTCAAGGACCGTGGCGCCCGCCGTGACCGGCTGCGCAGCCGGGCGGTCACCACCACCGTCGTCGCCACCGTCGTCGCCGCTCCGGTGCTCGCGCTGTGGGCCGCCTACCGTGGTGCGCCCTTCACCGGCGAGTCGGACGGGGCGAGCATCTCCGCCTCCGAGAGCGACGAGGAATCCGCGCTGCGGGCCCAGCCGTACGAGAACGCCGCCCAGGGCCGCTCCAGCGCCCACGACAACCACCGGCGCCTTCACGGCCGGGCGGACGCCGACTCCCGCAAGGGCAAAGACGGTTCGGGCGAGAAAGACGGCAGGAGCGGCGAGGGGAAGGGGCAAGGCACCGGAGCGGGCCGGCTGAGCGTCGACGCCCGCCCTGTGAGCGGCGCGACCCTCATCAGGCTGACGGCGAGCGGGAGTTCACCGGTGCGCTGGTCGATGTCCGGCGGCGCTCACTGGCTCGTGCTCAGCCGTACGGGCGGGGTGCTGCGCCCTGGCGAGAGCACCACCGTGCGGGTCTCGGTCGTACGCAGCCGCGAGCCGTCCCGCGCCTGGTCCGCGCACATCAGGGTGGCACCGTCGGGTGCGGTCGTCACGATCCAGGGACGGGGCTCGGGCTCCACGCCGCCCACGAAGCCGCCCTCGGAGGACCCGACGACGCCTCCGCCCTCCGACCCGCCGCCCTCGGAGGACCCGACGACGCCTCCGCC
>DATMEI010000514.1:0-2435 GCA_035556995.1 Streptomyces sp. | reverse complement strand
CCATCTTCATCGCTTCGAGGACGGCGAGTTGCCGGCCGGCGCGTACGACGTCACCGGGTGCGGCGTCGAGGGAGACGACGGTGCCGGTCATGGGGGCGAGGGCGTCGGTGGAGTGGATGCGGCCGGTGGGGTGGATGCCGTCGGTGGTGTCGATGCCGTCGGCTTCGCGAGTCGGTACGTCCTGCGGTGGCGCCTCGACCTCGGACAAGTGCCGTTCGGCGAAGCCGGTGTCGGTACGTCCCGTGAGGAACTCCGGCTGTTCCAGGAGCAGTTGCAGCAGCGGTACGCACGTGCGTACGCCCTCGATGTGGAAATCCGCCAGAGCGCGCCGCGCCCGCTGGGCGGCAGCCGTGAAGTGGGGTGCGTGGACGACGACTTTGGCGAGCAGCGGATCGTAGACGGTGCCGGTCTCGTGGCCGGCGCGCGTACCGGCGTCGACGCGTACGCCCGGGCCGTGAGGAGGTTCGAACCGGGTGAGCCGCCCGGCGGACTCGGCGCTGACCCGCGCCTGTATCGCGTACCCGCGCGGCACGGGCGCACTGTGCAGGCCGAGGGCGGCGAGCGACTCCCCTGTTGCCAGGGCGAGTTGCAGGGCGACCAGGTCGACTCCTGCGATCTCCTCCGTGACGGTGTGCTCCACCTGGAGCCGCGGGTTGGCCTCCAGGAAGTAGAACTCCCCGCCGTCGACGAGGAATTCGAAGGTTCCCACGCCGCTGTAGCCGACAGCGCGGGCCATCCGCACGGAAGCGTCGAGCAGTTGCTCCCGCATGCCTTCGGCGAGCCCCGGCGCGGGGGCGGTCTCGATCAGTTTCTGGTGCCGCCGCTGGAGGCTGCAGTCCCGCTCCCACAGGTGCACCACGGCGCCCTCGCCGTCGCCCGCGATCTGCACTTCGATGTGGCGTGCCCCGGTGAGCAGCCGTTCGACGTACAACTCGCCGCGTCCGAAGGCCTGCTGGGCCTCCGATACGCAGCGTTCCCACGCCTCGCCGAGCCCGTCCTCGCCCGTCGGTCCGTTGCTGTGGAGCCCGCCGCGCACCTCGCGCATCCCGCGACCGCCGCCCCCGGAGAGGGCCTTGACCATCACCGCACCGTCCCGACCCTGTTCTCGCAGGAACGCGCGGGCCTCTTCCAGTGTTGTTGCCCCGGTGGTGCCCGGCAGCACGGGAACTCCGCTCTCCTGCGCCAGCGCGCGGGCCCGTGCCTTGTCCCCGAGCAGGTCGAGGACTTCGGGGCGAGGTCCGACGAACGTCAGGCCTCGTGCGGCGCAGCGGCGCGCGAAGTCGGCGCGTTCACTGAGGAATCCCCAGCCGGGATGGACCAGTCGACAGCCCGCACTGGCGGCGACGTCCAGCAGTCCGTCCATGTCGAGGTACGCGGCAGGGCCGGAACTCTCCAGCGCGTAAGCCTCGTCGGCCAGCTGCACATGCAGCGAGCCGGCGTCGTCGGAGGCGTACACGGCGACGGTACGCATCCCGGCCTCGGCCGCGCCGCGCAGCGCCCGTACGGCGGCCTCCCCCCGGTTGGCGACGAGCACGGCCGCTGTTCCCATACGTCCTCCACGCTGCCCGTTGTCCGGAACCGTCATCGTCATTGACACTGACGTCAACGTCAATATGCTCCCCGGCGTGGCACCACGACAGCAGCAGGCATGGGCAGCACGGACCGAGCACGACCGGCGGGACGCCCGCACTCGCGGGCTCCTTCTGGAGGCGGCAGGACGCGTCTTCGCCCGGCAGGGCTACGGGCCCGCGACGATCGCCGGGATAACAGCGGAGGCGGGCCTGTCACGGGCGGCCTTCTACGTCTACTTCGCCTCGAAGGCCGAGGTGTTCAGGGTGCTGGCTGTGCAGGTGCGGGACGCCTTCCTCGCCGCGCAGGAGGTTCCCGGGACGGACCCCGACGACCCCCGCGCGGTGGCGCGTGCCTCCGTCGGCGCGTTCATCGCCGCCTACGCCGAACACCTGCCGCTGCTGGGGCTCTTCGAACAGCGGGCACTCGCCGACCGGGAAGTGGGCGAGCTGTGGTCGGAGATCCAGCGCCGTCCGCTGCACCGGCACGCCAGATACGTACGGAGGCTGGTGAAGGCGGGCCGTGCCGACCCGGTGGTCGAACCTCTCGCCCTGGCACGGGCCGTGGGAGCCATGTCCACGACCTGGGCGCGGCTGGTCGCCGGCAGCCCGGGCGAGCCGGCCGATACGGGCGACCCCGACGCGTACGAGGACGCCGTACGCGACGTCACCACCATGTATCTCCACCTGCTCCGCGTCACACCACGAGCCGAGAGCGAGCTGCCCGATGCACCACGATCCCCACGCCGTTGAGGAGCACTTGACGGCACTGCGCCGGCGCCAGGACCGCATACGCCCCGCGCTCCTCCCGGCTCAACTGCGTTATCCGCTGGGCGAGATCACTCTTCCCGCTCATGTGCGGCACTG
>DATMEI010000513.1:0-6224 GCA_035556995.1 Streptomyces sp. | reverse complement strand
CCGACCACGCTGAGCGCGATCGACACGACGCTGGCGATGAACAGCGCGAGCGAGAAGCCGATCGACATCAGGCACAGAGCAAGCCCGCGCACCGCGGCCACCAAGGCGTGACGGGCGCGCAAGCGCAATTCCGGCCCGTTGACGATCCGTTCGGCCTTCTCCCGCTGGATCAGCACGTCACGCTCCCTCTTCTCCCCGTACAGGGCCCGCACTGTCCACGGGCCCGCCTCCAGTTTGCGCCGTACCGCCGGCAGCGGACACAGGGACCGACACCCGGAAGGGGGTGTACCTGGCGACACCTCCGCGCTCTCGCTGTCCCCCCCCCGTCCAGGAAGAGGGGCCGATGCCTCCGGGAAGCGGGGGCTTGGGCGGCCGGGGAGACGCCGCGCCCCTTTCCAGCGTCAGCGGCACAACCTATCGGTCCCCCCGGTTCCGCCCGGGGACCCCCACGACGAGGGGACTTCAGCGATGCGCCGCGACAGGCCGGCGCGGCGGCCGGGGCGCGTCGCGCCGGCCAGCGCCGCCCCGCAGCCACCATCCGACTGGCCGGATTTACGCAGGTCAGACAGCATGCGCGCAGCCTTCTCCGTCGGCGGGCCCGACCACGGCTTGATCCGGCGAGCTCTCTCGTGACGTACAGCTACACCCCGTACCCTGCCCCCATGCCGCACATCACCGTCGACTATTCCGATGCCCTCGCCGAGACGTTCGACCGCCGCGGCTTCGGGCTCGCCCTGCATCCGCTGCTCGCCCGCACCGTCGAGGGTTCCGTCGTGGGCTGCAAGACCCGCTTCCGGCAGATCGAGGAGTGCGTGATCGCGGACGGTGCGGACGAGGTCGCCATGCTCCACGTCCAGGTGGCAATGCTGTCGGGCCGTACGCCCGAGGTGAAGGCCGCACTCTCCCGCGCGGTGCTCGGTCTTGCCCGCGACCACGTCAAGCCGATGCCCGGCATCACGCTGCACACCTCTGTCGACGTCTGCGACCTCGCCCGCGGCAGCTACGCCAGTCACACGGAGGAGGAGCGCACATGAAGTTCGGACTGCTCGGCACCGGACCGTGGGCTGCAAGCACGCACGGGCCTGCGCTCGCGGCGCACAAGGACGTGGAGTTGACCGGTGTGTGGGGCCGCCGCCCCGAAGCCGCCAGGTCGCTCGCGGACGAACTCGGCACCCGCACCTACGACGACGTCGACGCGCTGCTCACCGACAGCGACGCCGTCGCCGTCGCCCTTCCCCCCGATGTGCAGGCCCCGTTGGCCGTACGCGCAGCCGAGGCAGGCTGCCATCTGCTGCTGGACAAGCCGGTGGCGACGACGCCGGAAGCGGCCCGGCAGGTCACCGAAGCGGTGAGTGCCGCGGGCGTCGCCTCCGTAGTCTTCTTCACGCTCCGCTTCTGCGAGCCGACGGCCACCTGGATCGACGAGCAGGCCGGAAGCGAGGGCTGGCTGACGGGCCGCGCGGACTGGCTCTCCCCCGTCTTCGGCGGCGGCGACTCCCCGTACACGGTCTCGCCGTGGCGACGGGAGAGAGGCGCGATGTGGGACGTCGGCCCGCACGCACTGTCCGTGCTGCTGCCTGTGCTGGGCGACGTGACCGACCTCGAAGGGGTGCGTGCCGCCCGCGGTTTCGGCGACACCGTCCACATCGTCCTGCGGCACGCGCAGGGCGCATCGAGTACGTGCACGCTCAGCCACTCCGTGCCTCCCGCCGCCGCCGGCGTCACCGCCGAGGTCAGGGGCGCCGCCGGTACGGCCCGGCTGCCCGAGCGGGACGAGTCAGCGGTGGACGCCTTCGCACGCGCCGTCGACGCGCTGACCGACGCGGCGCGCACAGGCCGCCCGCACGCCTGCGATGTGCGCTTCGCGCAGCGTGTGACGGAGATCCTCGCGCAGGCGGAGTCCGCCCTGGGCTGAGAGGTCCGGAGGAGTCCTGAGGTCCCTTCCGGGCCCGAGGAGTCCTGAGGTGTCCCTTCCGCCATCTCGGCTCGTCACGTCTGCCCCGCAGGTCTCCGCGCCGTGCCGGTAGATTCATGGGAGATCCCAGCTTCCCGTCCCTGGTGGAGAATCCGTGCGCGTTGTCATCGCCGAAGACCTGTTCCTGCTGCGTGACGGTCTCGTCCGCATGCTGGAGGCGTTCGACTTCGAGATCGCCGCCGCTGTGGACAACGGGCCGGAGTTGAGCCGCGCGCTGGAAGAGCTCCAACCGGACGTCGCGGTCGTCGACGTCCGTCTGCCGCCCTCCTTCAGCGACGAAGGGCTGCAGTGTGCGCTCGAGGCGCGCCGCAAGCGGCCCGGACTGCCCGTGCTGGTCCTCTCGCAGCACGTCGAGCAGCTGTACGCGCGTGAGCTGCTCGCCGACGGCACCGGCGGCGTCGGCTATCTGCTCAAGGACCGGGTCTTCGACGCGGACCAGTTCATCGACGCGGTGCGGCGGGTCGCCGCAGGCGGTACGGCGATGGACCCGCAGGTGATCCAGCAGCTGCTCTCGCGGCGCGCTCAGGACAAACCTATGGCGAAACTCACAGCCCGTGAGAAGGAGGTGATGGAGCTCATGGCACAGGGACGTTCCAACGCGGCGATCGCCTCCCAGCTCTTCGTCACCGAGCGGGCCGTGGCCAAGCACACGTCCAACATCTTCGGAAAACTGGACCTTCCGCCGTCCGACGACGACAACCGGCGAGTGCTGGCAGTCCTCGCATATCTGGACGGGGCCGACCGGGGCTGACTGCCTTCGGCTTGACGCGCCTCTCGTGTAGGCACAGGTCACTCCATTAGCGTGCGCACCACATGTGACAGCGCTGAGCAGCGATGACTTGAAGTGGAGCCCGCCGTGGAGGACATCAACAGACGCACACTTCTGGGTACGGCCGGTGCACTCGGTGCGGGCGCCGCGCTCGGCGGCAGTGCCAATCCGGCCGCGGCGGAGGCAGCGGCAGGCGTCGGCGGCCGTCTTGCCGAGACCGACATGGGGCCTGCCCAGGCAGCTGTGCTTCGGTTGCTGCCCGACCACAGCGGCCAGATCAAGTTCACCGCGCTGACCGGCGGCAAGGAGCGGTTCCGGGTTTCCGGCAGCGCGGGCGGCATCGAGATCGAGGGCAGCTCGCCGGCGGTGGCTCTGACCGGTCTGCACTGGTACCTGAAGTACACCTGCGGGGCGCACATCTCCTGGTCGGGCAGCCAGCTCGACCTGCCCAAGCAGCTGCCCGCACCGGGCAGCCCGTACGAGCGCAACGCCACCGTGCCGCACCGCTTCATGCTCAACGACACCCACGACGGTTACACGGCCCCGTACGCCGACTGGGACCACTGGGAGCGCTTCATCGACGTGATGGCGCTGCACGGCTGCAACGAGGTGCTGGTGACGACCGGCGCGGAGGGTGTCTACCACCGTCTGCTGAAGGACTTCGGCTACTCCGACACCGAAGCGCGCACCTGGATCCCCGCTCCCTCCCACCAGCCGTGGTGGCTGCTGCAGAACCTCTCCGAGTACGGCGGCCCGGTCTCCGCCGGCCTGCTGGAGCGCCGTACCGAGCTCGGACGCCGCATCGTGAACAGGCTGCGCGAGCTGGGGATGCACGCCGTCCTGCCCGGCTACTTCGGCACGGTCCCCGATGACTTCGCGGACCGTAACCCCGGTGGAAAAACGGTTCCTCAGGGTGACTGGAACGGGCTCACCCGGCCCGCGTGGCTCGATCCGCGCACCTCCGTCTTCCGCAAGGTCGCCGCCGCCTACTACGCACACCAGAAGGAACTGTTCGGCGAGATCCGTCACGTGAAGATGGATCTGCTGCACGAGGGCGGCAAAGCAGGTGACGTTCCGGTTCCGGATGCGGCCCGCGCCGTGGAGAAGGCACTGCAGACCGCCCTGCCCGGCGCGACCTGGGTGATCCTCGGCTGGCAGAAGAACCCGCGCCGCGAACTCCTGGACGCGCTCGTGCACAAGAACCGCGCGCTGGTCGTCGACGGACTCTCCGACCTCGAGAAGATCACCGACCGGGAGGGCGACTGGGGCAATGTTCCCTACGCCTTCGGCACGATCCCCAACTTCGGCGGACGTACGACGATGGGCGCCAAGACGCACATGTGGACCGACAGGTTCGCCGAGTGGCGCGACAAGTCGGGCAGCAAGCTCGTCGGCACCGCCTACATGCCGGAGTCCACGCACCGCGACCCGATCGCCTTCGAGCTCTTCAGCGAGCTGGCCTGGCGGCAGGAGCCGGTGGAGCGCGAGCAGTGGTTCTCCAACTACGCGAAGCTGCGCTACGGCGGCGACGACGAGAAGGCACGCAGCGCCTTGGCCACGCTGCGCGGCACCGCGTACGAGATCGCCAGTACGGACGGGCGTCCGCACGACAGCATCTTCGCCGCCCGGCCCAGCCTCTCGGCCCGCTCCGGCGCCCACTACGCCACGAAAGGTCCGTCCTTCGACCTCGCCGAGTTCGACCCGGCTCTCACCGCGCTGCTGGGCGTACGGGAATCGCTGCGCGGCAGCGACGCCTACCGCTACGACCTCGCCGACACGGCACGCCAGGCCCTCGCCAACCGTTCCTGGCTGCTGATCGGCCAGCTGAAGTCGGCGTACGAGCGCAAGGACCTCGCCGGCTTCCGCAAGCTCAGCACCCTGTGGCTGTCGCTGATGGGGCTCAGCGAGGAGATCGCCGGTACGCACACCTCGTTCCTGCTGGGGCCGTGGCTCGCGGACGCACGTCGCATGGCGGGCAGCTCCAAGGCGGAACAGGACCAGCTGGAACTCAGCGCCCGCACACTGCTCACCGTGTGGGCGGACCGTCCCGCCGCGGACAAGGGAAAACTCGCCAACTACGCGAACCGCGACTGGCAGGGCCTGATCGGCGACTTCCATGTGCCCCAGTGGCGCGCCTACCTGGAAGCGCTGGAGGACGCGCTGGCGCAGGGCAAGGCGCCCAAGGCCTTCGACTGGTACGAGCTCGAGGCGGCATGGACCCGCGAGAAGAAGGAGTATCCGCAGCGGCCCGTCGCCGACACCTACCGCACCGCGCAGCGCGTGCACACGGCGCTCGCCAAGGCGCCGTACCAGGGCAGCGTCGAGGTGAAATCGGACCCGGCCACGCTGAAGCCCGGTGACAGCGGCGAGTTCAAGGCCGTCTTCCGCAACGAGAGCGGGCTGCGTTCGACCGGCACCGTCGACTTCTCCCTGACCGGCCTGAAGGACGCCGAGCCACAGGGCTCCACTTCGGTGCTCCAGGTCAAGCAGGGCCAGCGGGCCACCGTGCGCTGGCGGGTCAGGGCCCCGAAGGACGAGCTGAAGGACCCGCTCAAGCCGATGGATTACGAACTGGCGGTGGAGTACGGGCCGGAGGGCGAGCGCCGCGTCCGCTCGCCGCAGCGGGGCAAGCTGTACGTCGCCGGGCCGCTGGAGGACGGCCTCTCCACGGTCACCACCAACGACGCCGTCTTCGGCCAGCTCGGTGACCGCTTCGCGATCAACGGCGCCGGCGACGACATGTGGAAGGGGACGGCCCACTTCGGTGCGGTCTACCGCGAGGGCGCCATGCGGGACGGCAGTTCCGTGACCGTACGGGTCACGTCGCAGGAGACGACGGGGCCCTGGGCACGGGCGGGCATCATCGCCCGCAACGACCTGCCGGGGGCGACCTCGCCAGGGTTCGTGAACCTGTCCGTCACCCCGGCCAACGGCGTGGTGCTCTCCCACGACTCCGACGGCGACGGCACCCTCGACACCTTCGAGCAGGTCACCGGCGTGAAGGCGCCGGTGCTGCTGCGGCTCAACCGTGACGGACGCTCCTTCCACGGCGAGCTGTCCACGGACAACGGGGCGAACTGGCGTGCTGTGGGGACGATTTCGGTTCCCGGCGTGCGGGCGCGTCAGGACGTGGGGCTGTTCATGTCGGCGACGAACGGCGGCAACGGGGCACGGGGCACGGTGGAGTTCAGCGACTGGGACGTCCGCTGACCCCCGCACGGATCGAGCCAGTGGGCCCCGGGCCCTCTTGGCTCGGTCCGTGCAGCTTCGCGGTCAGGACTGCGCCACGCTGGCTACCCAGTACTCGACGAAACGGCCGTCGCGGACGCGCAGGATGTCGTTGCCGATGAACGTCATGGGGCCCTCGGGCGTCCGCCCGCGCCCGGTCCACCGGGCCGCGATCATGTCTCCCTCGACGATCAGGCCCACTTCCAGGGTGAAGGACAGGTCGGTGAACATCCCGTGGGCCTCACCGACCGT
>DATMEI010000512.1:0-2676 GCA_035556995.1 Streptomyces sp. | reverse complement strand
GCACGCTCCGGCACAGCGGGCGCAGGCCCGATTGCACTTGAGGGCGCCATGTGTGACCAAGGCCACATGCGTGCTCCCGTGTCCCGGGGCGTGCGGCGATTACGCGTGTGACGCCGCGGGAAGTGCTTGCTGTGGCCGGGGGCGAGATGCCCGGCAGGTCCACCCGAGGGGGATTTGCATGCGCACTGTGAAACGGGTCCGCACTTCCGAAACCGCCGCCGCGGCGGCACCGGAGGAAGCTGCGGCCCCCGAGGCGTACGAGAACGAAACCTACGAGATCTTCCGGGTGACCTGCCCGGACTGCGGGCAGCCGATCGCACTGCTCGCAGAGGAGGAGAGACTCCCGGAGCACGGCCTGTGCGCCTCACCGTGGGACCCGTTCGGGTTGACGGTCTGCCAGGGATCGGGGCGGGCGGCGTCCGAAGCCGCACCCCTGGGCGGGGACGAGGGCCACGAGCACGATCTGACGGCTCTGCTGACGCTCCCGGCGGGGCTGGACTGGCGGATGCAGCCCTTCTCGCACGCGGTCCGGCCGGAGGCGCTTGCGACGCGGGAGCCGCACCGCCTGTAGATCACGGACTGCTTCACTCCCCTGTACATCGCGGAGAGTTCCGCGTCCGCCCTTCGGTTGCGGGCGCGGTCCCGTCTCGCCCTGGCCGTGCATCAGTCCGGCTCCGGTGCGCCTTTCCCAGGTGGCAGGACGCCTTCTGTGGGCACTCGGGACCGTCCTGCAGGAGACGGCCGAGTACAGGCGAGTGAGGTTCCTGATGACGCAGACACAGACCAGGACGAAGCCTGCACGGCAGGCGAAGGACAGTGCGACCGTGCGGGCGCTTCTGGACCGGCACGGCCAGACCTACGCGGAGCAGGCGGGCATCACGCTGCGCAACACTCCGTCCCCGCTGTACCGGCTGCTGGTGCTCTCCCTGCTGCTCTCCGCACGTATCCAGGCGGACATCGCGGTGGCGGCGTGCCGCGCACTGTCGGACGCCGGGATGCGGGACGCCCGGCGGATGGCCGAGGCCACGTGGCAGCAGCGGGTGGACGCGCTGGGCGTCGGCGGCTACAGGCGCTACGACGAACGCACCGCCACCCAGCTCGGTGACGGCGCGGAGCTGCTGCTGAGGAAGTACCGGGGCGACCTGCGCCGGATGCGCGAGGACCCGCACACCGGGGAGCGGCTGCGGGAGGTGCCGGGCATCGGGCCGACGGGTGTCGACATCTTCCTGCGGGAGGCGCAGCAGGTGTGGCCGGAGTTCAGCCCGTACTTCGACCAGAAGACCCAGCAGGGTGCCGAGCGGCTGGGGCTGCCACGCTCGCCCGGGAAGCTGGCCGGTCTGGTCGGCGAGCGCGACAGGGGACGGCTGGCGGCGGGGCTGGTGCGTGCGGCGCTCGACAAGAAGGTCGTCGAAGACGTGCGGGAAGCGGTGTAGCACCGCCTCCCGCCACGTACGTGCATACGGCCCGCCCGGGCTCCCGGGCGGGCTCCATGGGCGGGCGTGCTACCGGCCGCTCTCGGGGCCCGCGAGCTGGCGGGCGATCACCATGCGCTGGATCTGGTTGGTGCCTTCGACGATCTGCAGGACCTTTGCCTCGCGCATGTACCGCTCGACGGGGAAGTCGGTGGTGTAGCCGTAGCCGCCCAGCAGTTGGACGGCGTCCGTGGTCACGCGCATCGCCGCGTCGGTGCAGAAGAGTTTCGCCATGGCCGCCTCACGGGAGAAGGGCCGGCCCTCGTCCCGCAGACGGGCGGCGCTGAGGTAGAGCGAGCGGCCGGCCTCGATCTGTGTGGCCATGTCGGCGAGCATGAAGCGCAGACCCTGGAAGTCGGAGAGTGGACGTCCGAACTGTTCGCGGCTGCGCGTGTACGTGACGGCCTCGTCCAGTGCGGCCTGCGCGAGCCCGACAGCGCAGGCGGCGATGCCGAGCCGGCCGGATTCCAGCGCGGAGAGCGCGACGGTCAGGCCCTGGCCCTCCTCGCCGATGCGGCGGGCGTCACCGACGCGCACGCCGTCGAAGTGGACCTGTGCGGTGGGTGATCCGTTCATCCCCATCTTGCTCTCGGGCACTCCCGCGCTGAGGCCTTCGGCGTCGCCGGGCACGAGGAAGGCCGTGATACCGCGGGGGCCTTCCTCACCCGTGCGGGCGAGGACCGTGTAGAAGTCGGCGATGCCGCCGTGGGTGATCCACGCCTTGGTGCCGTCCAGGATCCAGTCCTCACCGTCCCTTCTGGCGCGGGTGCGCAGGGAGGCGGCGTCCGAGCCGGAGGCCGGTTCGGACAGGCAGTACGCACCGAGCGTGCCGCCGCCGAGCATGGCGGGAAGGTGATCGGCGCGCTGTTCCTTGCTGCCGAACACGGCCAGTGCGTGGCAGGCCAGGGTGTGGACGCTGGTGCCGAGGCCGACGGTGAGGCGCGCCGCTGCGAACTCTTCGAGGACCTGGAGGTAGACCTCGTAGGGCTGGCCGCCGCCGCCGTACTCCTCGGGGTACGGCAGTCCGAGCAGGCCGGCCCGGCCGAGCGTCCGGAAGACCTCGCGCGGGAACTGCTCGTCGCGCTCGGCGGCCGCGACCTGCGGGCCGAGCTCCTTGGTCGCGAGGTCGCGCACCAGCGCGATCAGGTCGACGGCTTCGTCGGTGGGGAGCAGACGTGATGCGGGCATGGGTACCAGGGTGCCA
>DATMEI010000511.1:0-16565 GCA_035556995.1 Streptomyces sp. | reverse complement strand
ATGCTCGTATCGGAGAACAACACGTCCTACGGCAAGGACCTGGGGGACATCAGACTGCTGGAGACGCTGCTGCCGGAGCTGGCCGCGGTCGAGGGCATCGAGCGCATCAGGGTCAGCTACCTGCAGCCCGCCGAGATGCGGCCCGGTCTGATCGACGTGCTGACGGGGACCGAGAAGGTGGCCCCGTACTTCGATCTGTCCTTCCAGCACTCCGCTCCCGGCGTCCTGCGCGCGATGCGCCGCTTCGGGGACACGGAACGCTTCCTGGAGCTGCTGGAGACGATCCGGACGAAGGCTCCCCAGGCGGGGGTCCGGTCGAACTTCATCGTCGGCTTCCCCGGCGAGAGCGAGGCCGACGTCGCCGAGCTGGAGCGTTTCCTCAGCTCGGCCCGGCTGGATGCCATCGGTGTGTTCGGATATTCCGACGAGGACGGTACGGAAGCGGCCGGCTACGGGGAGAAGATCGCCCCCGACGTGGTCGCCGAGCGTCTCGCGCGGGTCTCCCGGCTCGCGGAGGAGCTGTCCACGCAGCGTGCCGAGGAACGGCTCGGCGAGACGGTCCATGTGCTCGTCGAGTCCTTCGAGGAGGGCGAGGGCGACGGCGGCACCCGGCCGGTGGGCCGAGGTGCGCACCAGGCGCCCGAGACGGACGGACAGGTGCTCCTGTCCGGAGGTGCGCGTCCCGGACGGGAGTTCGCGATCGGACGTATGGTCGAGGCCAAGGTGGTCGCCGCAGAAGGTGTGGACCTTGTCGCTGAGCCCCTGGGTGGTGCTGTCGAGGGGGGCGACGAGGGCGGCGGAGCCAGCGAGGAGGCAGCCACATGACAGGTGTGCCGGCCTCCGCGGCGAGTGGTGGTGCGATGGCCAAACCTCAGCCCAAACCCCAGCCTCATGCGAAGGCTGCGGCGGCGGCCGCTGTCCGGCAGGTGAGTCTGTGGAACATCGCCAACATCCTGACGATGGTGCGGCTTCTGCTGGTCCCCGGATTCGTGGCGCTGATGCTGTGGGAGGGCGGGCACGATCCGGTCTGGCGCTCGTTCGCCTGGGCGGCCTTCACCGTGGCGATGATCACGGACCTCTTCGACGGTGAGCTGGCACGCCGCTACAACCTGGTCACCGACTTCGGGAAGATCGCCGACCCCATCGCCGACAAGGCGATCATGGGGACAGCCCTGGCATGCCTGTCCGCACTGGGAGACCTGTCCTGGTGGGTGACGGGCGTGATCCTCTTCCGCGAGCTGGGCATCACGGCGATGCGTTTCTGGGTGATCCGGCACGGGGTGATCCCCGCAAGCCGTGGCGGCAAGCTGAAGACGCTGGCTCAGGGTGTCGCCGTGGGCATGTACGTACTGGTCCTGACCGGGCCCCTCGCGACGATGCGCTGGTGGGTGATGGCGCTCGCTGTGGCGTTGACGGTCGTGACCGGCCTCGACTACGTCCGGCAGGCAGTCGTGCTGCGGCGTGCGGGGCGTGCGCGCGAACGGTCGGCGCGGACCGCCGGCGAAGGGCAGACGTGAGCGAGGGCGGCCCGGAGCGGGAAGAGGCCTACTTCGACGTGGCCGCGCGGGTGCTCGACCTGCTGGTCGCACGAGGCGAGACCGTCGCCGTGGCCGAGTCCCTGACAGGTGGCATGGTCGCCGCCGAGATCACGGCAGCGCCCGGCTCTTCGCAGGCGTTCCGCGGTTCTGTCACGGCGTACGCGACGGACCTGAAGCAGGAACTGCTGGGCGTGGACGGCGCACTGCTGGACGAGCGGGGCGCGGTCGACGGCGAGGTGGCCCGGCAGATGGCCCGCGGTGTACGGGAAGCGCTGAGGACCACCTGGGGCGTGGCCACGACCGGGGTCGCCGGCCCCGAGCCGCAGGACGGGAAAGCGGTCGGGACGGTCTTCACGGCGGTCGCCGGACCGCACGGCAGGGTGGTGACCCGTGAGCTCAAGCTGGACGGGAAGCGCGCAGAGATCCGGAAAGCCAGCGTGACGAGTGCCCTGGGGCTGCTTGGCGACGAACTGGCGGGGAATGCGCGGCCAAAGGATACGGAACAAGACGGGGGGAATGGATGTTTGCAGCCCTGAGTGAACACGACATCGCTCCCCGCACGGGCACAGCCCGAGGCGGTACGGTGGAGCCTGAAGGATTCACGCCCCATGGGGTGGTGGGTATCAAGCTGTGGAAGACGCCGCGCGTTGAGAGGGAGGAGCACCGATGATTCTGCTCCGTCGCCTGCTGGGTGACGTGCTGCGTCGGCAGCGCCAGCGCCAGGGCAGGACCCTGCGCGAAGTCTCTTCATCTGCCCGGGTTTCGCTCGGGTATCTCTCCGAGGTCGAGCGTGGCCAGAAGGAAGCCTCCTCGGAGCTGCTGTCCTCGATCTGTGATGCGTTGGATGTGCGGATGTCCGAGCTCATGCGGGAGGTCAGCGATGAACTGGCACTCGCGGAGCTTGCCGAGTCCGCTGCGAGCGACACGGTGCCCGCACCGATGCGTCGTGCGGTGCTCAATCCCGTGTCCGTGACATCCGTCACAGGTGTTCCGGAGGAACGCGTAACGATCAAGGCGCCTGCAGAGGCCGTGGACGTGGTCGCTGCCTGACGCTCTTCGCATCGCTCAACTCGTCGAGAGGCCCCACCGGCCGGTCCGGTGGGGCCTCTCGTTGTGGTCGCGCAGTCGCGCACCGTGCGCAACGATGAACAGTGCGTAGCCGTAGTCGGCGTGCGGGAGGTGAGATGGCGGCGCTGAGCCGTTGGCTGCTGGCCCGTTGCGTCCTGCCCGCCCTGTGCGTCGTGTGCGTGGGCGGCTGGTGCTGGGCGGTGTGGCGGCTGGCCGGTGGGAGGGGCGGGCCCGAGGAGGCGATGGCCCTCGTCCTCGGATGGGGGCTGGGCCTGTTGCCCGTTCACGTCAGCTTGAGGGGGCCGTGGTCGGCGCGAAGGCGGTCCGTACTGCGGCTCGGGGGTAACCGCGAGGGCGAGCGAGAGCGAACGCACGGGCGGGGTGGGGGAGATCGGCGGATCCGACGGTACGGGCGGAGCTGACCGCGGACCTGCCCGCAGGCGTCGACGCAAGGTGCCTCTGCCCCATCAGCGCGCTGGCGGAGCTTCCTCGCCCGGTCGGGGGCCTGGCTGGCAGCGGGGGCAGTAGAAGACGGGCCGGGAACGCCCCGGAGGGCCGTGGGAGCCCGCGAGCACTGCTGTGCCGCAGCGGTGGCAGGGACGGCGGGTGCGGCCGTACACCCACAGCGTCCGGTCGCGGTCCACTCCTGCGGGAGCGCGGGTGGTGCGGCGGACGAGGCGGTCCTTGTTGGCGTCGAGGAGCTTCTCGGCGGCGGCGAGCAGCCGGGCAAGCAGCGGCGGGGGAAGCTCGCCGACGGGCGTCCAGGGCGATGTGGCGGCGAGGAAGCAGAGCTCGGCGGCGTAGACGTTGCCGATACCGGCGAGGTTGCGCTGATCCAGCAGGGCCTCGACAAGGGGACGGCCCGGGTCCGCGAGGAGGCGGCGCTCGGCCTCCGGCAGGTCCCAGTCGGGGCCGAGAAGGTCGGGGCCCAGATGTCCGAGAGCCGTCGACTCCTCTGCGGTACGCAGCAGTTCGAGCAGTGGGAGGCGGTACCCGGTGGCGGTGCTGGTGCCGGCGGTGAGCACTGCCCGGATCTGATGAGCCGGTCCACCCCCGCCGCGAGGACGCCGGCCAGGTGTGCTGACCCGCCAGGCGCCCTCCATGCCGAGATGGGAGTGGATGGTGACGTCGCCCTCGACTCGCATGAGGATGTGCTTGCCGCGCGGGGCGACTTCGAGGACCGCTCGCCCGCCCAGATCGGCCGTGGCGAGCTGGGGCACACGGAAGTCCGTACGGGCCAGAGTCCGGCCGGCGAGCGCCTCGTGCAGCCGACGGGTGGTGTACCAGACCGTGTCTCCTTCGGGCATGGGCTCATCCTTGCGGCGGGTGAGGACTGGGGAGGGGAGGTAGTGGACGGGAGGTGACGGGGCGTCGAGGTGGAGCCGACTCCCGCTATCGCGCGCGCAGTCGGAGGCCACGCGGGGTGGCGTGGAAGCCCGCACTCTCCAGCAGGGCGCCGATCGGCGAGGACAGTGCAGGAGCTCCGTTCACCCGCTCCACGGTGACCGTGCCCAGGGCGCCCTCCAGGGCCGCTCTCGCCAGAGCTTCCGCAGCGGTGGTCAGCGACGGGGTGGCTTCCTGGCCCCGGCCGTCCCCCGATGCCGCGTCCTGCGACGGGCTGCCGGCAGAGGAGCTTCCGGGCCAGGCGAGCAGGGTCTTACCGCCGCGTTCCATGTAGAGCGTCAACTCGCCGTCGACCAGGACGACCACGGAGCCGGCCTTGCGTCCCGGTTTGTGCGTGGCGCCCTCAGGAGGTTCCGGCCAGGGCAGGGCGGCGCCGTAGGCGTTCGCGGGGTCGGCGGCGGCGAGGACGGCAGCGCGGAAATGCGCTTCCCGCTCGCGGGCCGTATGCACCGCGCGCAGCCGGTCGATCGCGCCGTCCATCGCGAACTGGGCCGCTCCCAGGCCCTCGACGACATAGCCGCGACGGGCCTGCCCGCTCTCCTCGAAGGCGGCCAGCACCCTGTACGCCGCGGAGAAGCCGCCCTGCACGCCCTCGGCTGCCACTGCGCCGCGTGTGACGATGCCGTGCCGGTCGAGGAGCGTACGGGCGAGGGCGTGGGCGCGGTGCGTCGCGTCGGTTTCCGCGGCGGGCAGCAGGGACCAGCGGCCCGCAACCGTCGGGGGGCCGTTGCGTGAGGCGGTCGGCCGGTTCGTACCGCTGCGGGTGGCCGCGGCGGTCAGTGAGCCGTAACGCCCCCTGGGGACTGTGCGCTTGGCGCGGTGGGCCGTGGCTCCCGCTGTGCGGCCAGATCCGAGGAGGGCGCGGAGAGGAGCGAGCGTGTCGTTGCTGACGTGGCCGGACCAGGCCAGGTCCCAGAGCACATCGGCCAGTTGAGGATCGGTGGCCTCCGGGTCCGTCGTGGCACGCACGTGATCGGCGATCTGACGGAAGAACAGACCGTAACCAGGGGCCAGAGCGTCAAGGACGGACTGGTGAAGCAAAGTCAGCTCCACCGGCAGGGGCGGAGGCAGCAGCAGGGCTGCGGTGTCGGCCGGATACAGGGAGATCCAGCCGTCCTTGCCCGGCAGTGAACCTGCGCCCGCCCAGACGACCTCGCCGGAGGTGGTGAGTTCGTCGAGCAGGGCGGGGCCGTAGTCGCGGACCCGGCCCGGCAGAACCAGCTTCTCCAAGGCAGAGGCGGGAACCGGCGCGCCCTGCAACTGCTCGACCGTACGCACCAGTCCGTCGATGCCCCGCACGCTGCCCGTACCCAGGTGCTGCCACTGAGGGAGGAACGCGGCGAGCGCGGGCGCCGGCACAGGCTCCAGCTCCTGCCGCAGCGAGGCCAGCGAACGGCGCCGCAGGCGGCGCAGCACCGCGGCGTCGCACCATTCCTGACCCACTCCCGCCGGATGGAACTCGCCCTGCACGAGGCGCCCGCCGGCAGCGAGACGGTGCAGCGTCCCCTCCGCCACTGCGGTGCCGAGTCCGAAGCGGGCGGCGGCGTCGACGGAGATGAACGGGCCGTGCGTACGCGCGTAACGCGCGAGGAGGTCACCGAGCGGATCGGGCACGGGCTCGGTGAACGCCTCGGGGACGCCGACCGGCAACGCGACGCCCAGTGCGTCCCGCAGCCGCCCTGCGTCCTCGATGGCCGCGAAATGCTGCTCCCCGGCGATACGGACGCGGATGGCGCGGCGGGCGGACTCCAGCTCGGCCGCCCACTGCGGGTCCGCGCCCCTGTCCCGCAACTCGGCCGTCGTCAGCGGCCCGAGAAGGCGGAGCAGGTCGGCGACGCCCTCGGCGTCCTTGACGCGGCGGTCCTCGGTGAGCCACTGCAACTCCCGCTCCAGCTCGCTCAGAACCTCGGCGTCGAGCAGCTCGCGCAGCTCCGCCTGGCCCAGCAGCTCGGCAAGCAGCCGGGAGTCGAGGGAGAGGGCGGCGGCACGGCGCTCGGCGAGCGGCGAGTCGCCCTCGTACAGATACTGCGCGACGTAACCGAACAGCAGGGAGCGGGCGAAGGGGGACGGATCGTTGGTGGTGACCTCGACCACCCGGACCCGGCGGGACTCGATGTCGCCCATCAGCTCGGACAGGCCGGGCACGTCGAAGACGTCCTGCAGGCACTCCCGCACCGCCTCCAGGACGATGGGGAAGGAGCCGAACTCGGAAGCCACCTGGAGCAGTTGCGCCGCCCGCTGGCGCTGCTGCCACAGCGGGGTGCGCTTGCCGGGGTTGCGGCGCGGCAGCAGCAGGGCGCGGGCGGCGCACTCACGGAACCGTGCGGCGAACATGGCCGAGCCGCCGACCTGGTCGGTGACGATCTGCTCGACATCACCCTTGTCGAAGAGGACGTCGGAGACGCCGACCGGTGCCTGCCCGGAGTCGAAGGCCGCATCGCCGCCGGTGGAGACCTCCTCCAGCAGGTCCAGGCCCATCAGGTCGGCGTCGGGCAGCCGGAGGACGAGGCCGTCGTCGGCGTGCATGACCTGAGCGTCCATGCCGTAGCGCTCGGTGAGACGGGCACCGAGGGCGAGGGCCCACGGGGCGTGCACCTGCGCGCCGAACGGGGAGTGCACGACGACTCGCCAGTCGCCCAGCTCGTCACGGAAACGCTCGACCACGATCGTGCGGTCGTCGGGGATGTGACCGCAGGCGCTGCGCTGCTCGTCGAGGTAGGAGAGGAGATTGCCGACGGCCAGGGGGTCGAGCCCGGCGGCGGTCAGCCGCTCCCGCGCTGCTTCCGGGGAAAGGGAACCGACCTCGCGGAGGAACGCGCCCAGCGCGCGGCCGAGTTCGAGCGGACGGCCCAGCTGGTCGCCCTTCCAGAAGGGCAGCCGCCCCGGAACGCCCGGGGCTGGCGAGACCAGCACACGGTCGCGGGTGATGTCCTCGATCCGCCAGGACGTGGTGCCCAGCGTGAAGACGTCACCCACCCGTGACTCGTAGACCATCTCCTCATCCAGCTCCCCGACCCTGCCGCCGCCCTTCTTCGGATCGGCACCCGCGAGGAAGACGCCGAACAGGCCACGGTCGGGGATGGTGCCGCCCGAGGTGACCGCGAGCCGCTGCGCCCCGGGCCTGCCACTGACGCTCTGGGCCACGCGGTCCCACACCAGCCGGGGACGCAACTCCGCGAAGGCGTCGGACGGATAGCGGCCCGCGAGCATGTCCAGCACCGCGTGGTAGGCCGATTCCGGGAGCGAGGAGAAGGGGGCGGCACGGCGGACGAGCAGCAGCAGCTCCTCCACGTCCCAGGTGTCGACCGAGACCATCGCGACCACCTGCTGAGCCAGTACGTCCAGCGGGTTGGCCGGGATGCGCAGAGCCTCGATGGCCCCCTCGCGCATCCGCTCGGTGACGACCGCGGACTGGACGAGGTCGCCGCGGTACTTGGGGAAGACGACACCGGCCGAGACGGCGCCCACCTGGTGCCCCGCGCGGCCCACGCGCTGAAGCCCGGAGGCGACGGACGGCGGCGACTCGACCTGCACGACCAGATCCACCGCCCCCATGTCGATGCCCAGTTCAAGGCTGGAGGTGGCGACGACGGCGGGCAGCCGCCCCGACTTCAGCTCCTCCTCGACCTGGGCGCGCTGGTCCTTGGAGACCGAGCCGTGATGCGCACGGGCAAGCAGCGGGGGTGCGCCCTTGGCCGATCCCGCCTCGGCCATCAGCTCCGCCGGGGAGTGGTGCTCGGGCATGGGCTCGCCCGTCGCGCGTTCGTATGCGATCTCGTTGAGCCTGTTGCACAAACGTTCCGCGAGGCGGCGGGAGTTGGCGAAGACGATGGTGGAGCGGTGCGCCTGCACGAGGTCGGCGATGCGCTCCTCGACCGAGGGCCAGATGGACGGCTTCGCTCCGCCGTCGGGGCCGCTGCCGCCCGTGCCGCCGCTGTCCTGGGCGGGCGAACTGCCCAGCTCACCCATGTCCTCGACCGGGACCACGACCGACAGGTCGAACTCCTTGCCGGACGGCGGCTGTACGACGGTCGCCTTGCGCTGCGGGGAGAGGAAGCGGGCCACCTCGTCCACGGGCCGTACGGTCGCCGACAGACCGATCCGCCGGGCGGGACGGTCGAGGAGCTGGTCCAGCCGCTCAAGGGAGAGGGCGAGATGAGCGCCGCGCTTGGTGCCGGCCACCGCATGGACCTCGTCCAGGATCACCGTCTCCACGCCGGAGAGGGCGTCACGGGCCGCGGACGTGAGCATCAGGAACAGCGACTCGGGCGTCGTGATCATGATGTCCGGCGGTCTGCGCGCCAGTGAGCGCCGCTCGGCGGGCGGGGTGTCACCGGAGCGGATGCCGACCCTGATGTCGGGCTCGGGCAGACCGAGGCGCAGCGACTCCTGCCGGATGCCGGTCAGCGGGCTGCGCAGATTGCGCTCCACATCGACCGCGAGTGCTTTGAGCGGCGATACGTACAGCACCCGGCAGCGTTTGACGGGGTCGGCGGGCGGGGGAGCGGAGGCCAGCCTGTCCAGCGAGGCGAGGAAGGCGGCCAGGGTCTTGCCGGAGCCGGTGGGCGCCACGACCAGCGCGTCCGACTCCTCGGCCAGCGCGCGCCAGGCGCCTGCCTGGGCGGCGGTGGGCGCGCGGAATGCCCCCTCGAACCATGCCCGGGTCGCGGGGGAGAAGACGTCGAGCGCCGAAGCCGGCGAGGTCTGACCCATGTCGTCCATCGTGCACCCGGCCACCGACAACGCCGTCATACGGCGCCGAACGGGCCTCCCGCACCGGCAGGGCGTGCCACGGGCGGGCTCGGCCGGTGTGCGCATGCCTGTGCCTGGGTCTGTGACTGCGTCTATGACTGGGTCTGTGTCCGCCGTGACCAGAGGAAATCCACAGGACCACGGGCGGCTGGACCGCCTAGCGTGGGGGCGTGCTCGAACAGACGGACCCATCCCAGCCCTCGACCCCCTCCACCCCCTCCGAACCGGCGGCCGGACGCGACGACCGCGCCGTCGTACGCGACGCCCTGGGCGTCGGCGTCGCAGTCGGGCTCTCCGGCTTCGCCTTCGGCGTCACCGCCGTGGGCGCGGGGCTCAGCCTGGCGCAGACCTGTGCGCTGAGCCTGTTCGTCTTCACCGGTGCCTCGCAGTTCGCGCTCGTGGGCGCGCTCGCGGCGGGCGGCAGCCCGCTCACCGCCGCGGCTGGTGCCTTCTTCCTGGGCGTGCGGAACACCTTCTACGGTCTGCGGCTGGCCACGCTGCTGCGGCTGCCCCGCCTCGTGCGGCCCTTCGCCGCTCATCTGGTCATCGACGAGACCGCGGCGGTCACCCTCGCTCAGGAGGACCGGCGCGGCGCCCGCATCGGCTTCACCGTCACCGGCGTGACCGTCTTCGTGCTGTGGAACCTCACCACGCTGCTGGGAGCGGTGGGCGCGGGTGCACTGGGCGACACGAAGGCCTGGGGGCTGGACGCGGCGGGCCCGGCGGTCTTCCTCGCGCTGCTGGCGCCCATGCTCCGTACGGCCGTCGCCCGTGCGACCGCGGGGCTCGCGGTCGTGCTGGGTCTGGGTCTGCTGCCGGTGCTGCCCGCAGGTGTGCCGGTGCTGCTCTCGGGGCTGGCGGCACCCGCCGTACTGCTGATGCAGGGACGCTTCGCCGGCCGGGACCGGCCTGCCGGTGGGGGAGCGGAGTGGGGGACGGAGCCGGAGGACGAGCCGGAGGACGAGTCGGGGATCGAGTCGGGGAACGAGTCGGAGGAGGGGCGCCGGTGAGCGTGTGGATCGCGATCGCCGCGACGGCACTCGGCTGCTATGCGGTCAAGTTGCTCGGGCTGTCCGTGCCGGAAGGCGTGCTGGAACGTCCCGTCGTCAAAAGGCTGGTGACGCTTCTGCCCGTGGCTCTGCTCGCGGCGCTGACGGCGCAGCAGACCTTCAGTGACGGCGGCGTGCTGGTGCTCGACGCCAAGGCGGCGGGGATCTCGGCGGCGGCGGTGGCGCTGCTGCTGAGGGCGCCTTTCCTGCTCGTGATCGCGGTGGCGGTACTGGTCACGGCAGGTGTACGGGCGATGAGTTGAGGGGGCTCGACGTGCCGCGCGTGCGCCCCTGGCGGGCGCCCGTGCATCCATGGGGCGGCACCGGCGCGATGACGGGGCCGCGCAGACGGGACTGGATACTGGGGGCATGCGGTTGACGGACTTCTGGCAGCGGATGGCGGATCACTTCGGCGAGGCCTACGCCGACTCCTTCGCCCGTGACCACGTGATGTCGGGCCTCGGAGGCCGTACGGTCTGCGAGGCCCTGGACGCCGGGTGGGACGCGAAGGAGATCTGGCGGACGGTGTGTGCCGTCATGGATGTGCCCGCCGAGAAGAGATGAGCCGGATGCCCGATGAGCCCGGTGCGTCGTCGTGCGCTTCGTCGTCTTCTCGGCGCTTCAACGGGGATGTGTTGAGCGGCGTTTTGAGCAGGTCTTTCGTGAGTTATCCACAGAAATACAGGGTGACTTGACGCAAAAATCGAACATCGATTCTTATTGAGGCCTGGCGGGTTCTCCCGTTCCTGCCTTCGGTCCGGAGCGGGGCTCCGGGCCGATTGTCAGTGGCAGCCGCTAGCGTCGTGGACGTGAAGCGATCGACTCAAGCAACCCGGGTGGCACCGATGGCAGAAACCGACCGCGAGAAGGCGCTCGAAACGGCCCTCGCGCAGATTGAACGGCAGTTCGGCAAGGGCGCCGTGATGCGCATGGGGGAGCGGCCGAACGTACCCGTCGAGATCATCCCCACCGGGTCCACAGCCCTCGATGTCGCTCTCGGCGTCGGCGGCCTGCCGCGCGGCCGCGTAGTCGAGGTGTTCGGCCCGGAGTCCTCCGGCAAGACGACCCTGACCCTGCACGCGGTGGCCAACGCACAGAAAGGAGGCGGCACGGTCGCGTTCGTGGACGCGGAGCACGCGCTCGACCCCGAGTACGCGAAGAAACTCGGTGTCGACACGGACGCGCTGATCCTCTCTCAGCCGGACAACGGCGAACAGGCCCTGGAAATCGTCGACATGCTGATCCGCTCGGGCGCGCTCGACCTGATCGTCATCGACTCCGTGGCCGCGCTCGTCCCGCGCGCGGAGATCGAGGGGGAGATGGGCGACTCGCACGTCGGCCTCCAGGCTCGTCTGATGAGCCAGGCGCTGCGGAAGATCACCGGTGCGCTCCACCATTCCAAGACCACGGCGGTCTTCATCAACCAGCTGCGCGAGAAGGTCGGCGTGATGTTCGGCTCGCCGGAGACGACCACCGGTGGCCGCGCGCTGAAGTTCTACGCCTCGGTGCGGCTCGACATCCGCCGGATCGAGACCCTCAAGGACGGCACCGACGCGGTGGGCAACCGCACGCGCGTCAAGGTCGTCAAGAACAAGGTCGCTCCGCCCTTCAAGCAGGCCGAGTTCGACATCCTGTACGGGCATGGCATCAGCCGCGAGGGCGGGCTGATCGACATGGGCGTCGAGAACGGCTTCATCCGCAAGTCCGGCGCCTGGTACACCTACGAGGGCGACCAGTTGGGGCAGGGCAAGGAGAACTCCCGCAACTTCCTCCGTGACAACCCCGATCTGGCCAACGAGATCGAGAAGAAGATCAAGGAGAAGCTGGGTATCGGGGTGACTCCGGAGGAGCCCACGGGGGAGCCCGGTGCCGACGCAGCGGGCGTGGTCCCGGCGTCAGACGCGACACCTGACGCGCCCAAGTCGGTGCCTGCACCGGCGCCGAAGGCCAAGGCCGCCAAGTCCGCCGCCACAAAGAGCTGACCCGTGACGCGGTGCAGCCAGTGGCCGGTGCGCGAAGACAGCGGTGGTCCCACTTCGTCGAGGGCCGAGGTGGGATCACCGCGCACGTCACGCAGGCGTGCTTCGCGCCGCTCACGGCCGAACGAGACACACGTGCAGGCCGATTCGGAGCCGGACGGGGGCGACGACGAGGGCGGCGAGGGTCTCGGTGCCGACGAAGTCGCAGTTGACGGTTCCGGCGGGGGCGGCGTCGTCGACGGTGACGGCGCTCCACGGTCCGAGGACGGGCCCGAGAAGGACCCGGCGGAACGAGCGCGTGCCATCTGCCTTCGGCTGCTGACCGGGACACCGCGCACCCGCAAGCAGCTCGCCGACGCTCTCCGCAAGCGTGAGATCCCCGACGACGCCGCCGAGGAGGTGCTCTCCCGCTACGAGGAGGTCGGACTGATCGACGATGTCGCGTTCGCCGACGCCTGGGTCGAGTCACGGCACCACAGCCGCGGCCTTGCCCGAAGGGCCCTCGCCCGCGAACTGCGTACCAAAGGCGTGGACTCGGAGATCATCGACGAGGCAGTCGGGCAGGTCGACGCGGAGCAGGAGGCGGAGACCGCTCGTGCATTGGTGGAGGGCAAGTTGCGCTCCACCAGAGGCATCGACCGGGAGAAGCGCATCCGCCGCCTCGCCGGGATGCTGGCCCGTAGGGGATACGGCGAAGGGCTCGCGCTGCGCGTGGTCCGGCGGGCGCTGGAGGAAGAAGGCGAAGACGGCGAGCTGCTGGAGCAGTATCTTCCGGAGGACTGAAGTCCCCCGGGCCGACGGGGCGTTGGATATTCGCCAACAGGCCGTTCGGCGGGTCGGGTTCAGTCGGCCGTCAAGACCGAAGCCCGACCGACTTGGCTGCCCGGTGCTCGCTACCGGCGCGCCCCACGGGCCGTCGCCGGGCGCTCCCCCGCGAGTGGGCCGCCGCGCACCGCATCGGCGCACGCACGCAGTTGAGCGGTACGAGGCCCCGGCAGTGCGGCCACCAGATGCCCGTCGGGCCGTATCACCAGCACGGTGTGTGCGGCAGCCCCCGGGTAGTTCTCGGTCACCAGCAACTCGGCCTTCAGCGGCAACGCGTCCACGGCAGCGGCAAGTTCGGGCATTATCCCCGCCGACAGCCAGTGCCGGCTGTCCCACACGCCCGTGCCAGGAGCGACGAGCACCACCAGCAGCTCGCGGCCCGTGCCGCACAGCCGCTCCCGCAGCCGTCCCCGCTCCCCGTTCAGCGCGATCACCGGCACATCGTCCACGGACGCACCCGGCGCCGTAGCGACAGGCACCGTGTCGACAGCACCGCGCGCCGGCGCCAGCGGCGAGCGCCCGTACGCCGCGGGCGCCCCCAGCAGCCCCCGCCCCAGATGCCCGTCCGTCAGCAGCTCCAGCGGTGTACGGGCCCCACCGCCCGGCAGCATGGCACGCAGCGCACCGCCCTCCCGGCGCACCAGCGGCAGTGCCTGGTCGACCGCGCGCAGCCTGGAGCTGACGGCGCCCCGCCGCTCCGACTCGTAGCTGTCCAGCAGCGCCTCGATGGCGTCCCTGTCGACGCGCGGCCCGCGCACACCCCCCAACTCGTGCCAGACCAGCGCCAGTTTCCACGCCAGGTTGGCGGCGTCCCGCAGCCCTTCGTCCACCGACTGCACACCCAGAGCGCCGACCAGATGTGCCGCGTCCCCGGCGAGAAAGGCGCGCCCCACGCGCCAGCGCCGGGCGAGCCGCTGATGTGAGGTGTGCACTCCGGTGTCGAGGAGTTCGTACGGGCCGGGGCTTCCGGAAGCGTCGTCGCTCCGGCCGCGGCCCGTGCCGTACCACTGGGCGAGGGTGGAGTGGATGCGGTCCAGCAGCGCCTCGGGGGTGACGAGTTCGCCACGCGGCGGAAGCAGCCAGTCCAGCCGCCACACCCCGCCGGGCAACGGCCGTGCGGTGACCTCCTTGTGTCCCCCGCCCAGGTCGCGGTCCAGCACCGCCTCCGCGTCCCAGGGAAGCTGTGTGCGCAGCGCGGCGACCGCGTGCCGTTCGACGGCTGTACGTCCCGTGAAGGGCACGCCGAGCAGCTTCCGTACGGTCGACCGCGCGCCGTCGCAGCCCACCAGATAGCTGCCGCGCCACCATGTGCCGCCCCCGCGTCCGGCGACGCCGCCGGAACCGCGGGGCCGCGTGTGTGCGGTGATGCCTGCCGCGTCCTGCTCGAGGATGTCCAGATGGCTGCCGGTCACGACGCGGGCAAGCTTCTCCTGTGCCAGCGCGGCACGCAGGCTGCGCTCGAGTTCGTGCTGTTCCAGGTGGAGGGGTGAGACGTCCTCGGCCAACTCCACGTCCTGGACGGTCTGCTGACGGCGCCTCGTACGCCAGCGCGTCCAGCGCGCCGCCGGAATGCCGGGTTCAGCAGTGGCCGGGAGCCACGCGGCGGTGTCCGCACGCAGCACACAGCTGCGGGCCGCGCGCTCTGTCACCTCGCCGTTGCCGCTGTCCAGCACGAGTGAGGGCACTCCGAACCGGGCGAGCGCCAGCGACAGCGCGAGACCGGCCGGCCCGGCGCCGACGACGATGACTTCGGACTCGCTCACGCGCGCGTCTCCGCGCGGTGCTGAGCACCGGTCTTCGCGCGGTGCGGGGCACCGAACTCTGTGCGGTGCAGGGCACCACGAGCCGCCCGAGCCGCACAAGCGGCTGACGAGGGGGAAGTTGGAACAAGTGGAGCCCTGTGCGCGATCACGGAATGTATGCAACCCAGTACCAGGTCACCCGTCAAGCTGCGGGGGCGGCGTCCCGGACTTGTCGTGATCTGTCCGGGCCGCCGCCCCGCCTTCTCAGCCTGCCGTCTGACGAGCCGTCGAACGCGCCGCCGACGCACCGCTGACGCGGCTCCATCGGGCGGGCGAACGCTGCCCCGTCAGGCCGCGGGCCCTCCGGGAGCCTTGCCCATCTCGGGCGTCGCCGTCTCAGCCTCGACGACCTTGATGCCGGTCTTCGCCCGGCTTCCGCGCTTCTCGATCCAGTTGGCGAGCGCGGACAGCGCGAGGCACATCGCCACGTAGATGGCACCGAAGACCAGGACGACCGGCACGTACGGGTTCTCACCGTCGACGAGGATGGTGTTGGCCATCTGACGCCCGGCGTACAGCAGTTCCTCGTAGGTGATGACGAAGCCCAGGGAGGTGTCCTTGAGCGTGACCACGAGCTGGCTGACGATCGTCGGCAGCATGGACCGTACGGCCTGCGGGATCAGCACCGTGGTCATCACCTGGGTCTTGCTCATGCCCAGGGCGTACGCCGCTTCGCT
Organism: Streptomyces sp.; assembly: GCA_035556995.1. Classification (GTDB taxonomy): domain Bacteria; phylum Actinomycetota; class Actinomycetes; order Streptomycetales; family Streptomycetaceae; genus Streptomyces. Next base: position 1,471 of record DATMEI010000511.1, on the reverse strand, counting down.
CTGCCCCCGCGGGACGGCGAGGATGCCGGCGCGCAGCACCTCCGCCTGCACGGCTCCGTTGTAGAGCGTGAGCCCGATGACCACCGCCCACAGCGGTTCGCTGGTGAAGAAGCCCACCCACAGCACGTAGATGGTGATCAGCAGCGGTACGGCGCGGAAGAGTTCGATGACGCTGGTCGCCACCCAGCTGACCGCCCTGTGATCCGAGAGCCGGGCCACAGCCAGCAGAACCGCGAGCAGCAGCGAGAGCACCCCGGCCATCGCGAACGCCTCGAGGGTGCTGACGATGCCGTTGGCGATGGAGTTGCGCACACCCGAGTAGTTGAAGATGTCCCACATGGCGCCGTCCAGCTGGCCCTTGATGGCCAGCCGGTAGATGACGAAGCCGAGCAGGGCGAGCAGGCCGGCCGAGCCGAGCACGGCGTACGTACGGTTGCGCACGCGGGCCTTGGGACCGGGGGCGTCGAAGAGGACGGACGAGCTCATCGGGCGACCTCCATGCGACGCTCGAGCAGCCGGAAGAGGCCGCTGATCAGAAAGACGAGGACGAGGTAGGCGAGGGCCACCCAGACGAAGATGACCATCGCGTTGTATCCCTTGTCGCTCAGCACCTTCTGGACGCTGAAGAGTTCGGGGTTGTTGAAGGCGCCGGCGATCGCAGAGTTCTTCGTCAGCGCGATCATGATGCTGCTCAGGGGAGGCAGCACCGTGCGCGTCGCTTGCGGCAGCACAATCATCCGGAGCGTCTGCACGAAGGTCATGCCGAGGCTTCGGGCCGCCTCCGCCTGGCCGAGTGCCACGGTGCTGATGCCGGAGCGCACCGCCTCACAGACGAACGAGGAGGTGTAGAAGCCGAGAGCCAGCACGCCCAGGACGTAGGAGCTGATCCCCGGGAAGGCGATCTGCGGCAGGACGAAGAAGGCGACCAGGAACAGCAGGGTCAGCGGGGTGTTGCGCAGGAGCGTCACCCAGAGGGTGCCGAACACGCGCAGGGGCGGCACGGGCGAGACCCGGAAGCCGGCTATCAGCACACCCAGCACGAGCGCGAGCAGAGCGCTGGTCGCGGTCAGCGAGACCGTTCCGATGAATCCGTCGCGGAACAGGTCCAAGTGGTCGAGCAGAACATTCATAGGGTCTCCGCAGGGCGGTCAGGGAATGCCGCGTCCCGTACGCCCGCCCGCGTCGTGGGCGGGCGTACGGGACGCGGGTGACGCTGGTGCCGGTCAGGGCGTACCGGCGGCGCGGTGCTGCCGTCCGGTGCCGGCAGTCGCCTGCCGGCACCGGGGCGGAATCAGCCGCGCTCGAGGGCCGGCGGCTCCTCGAACTTGGAGCCGGAGAGGCCCAGCGTCGCGTCGTACGCCTTCTTGTAGCTGCCGTCCTTCTGGTGCGCCTCGACCGCGTCGAGCACGGCGTCCTGCAGCGCCTTGTCGCCCTTCTTCAGGCCGATGCCGTACGGCTCCTCGCTGAAGGT
>DATMEI010000510.1:0-2617 GCA_035556995.1 Streptomyces sp. | reverse complement strand
AGCTGCGCGGCGTGCAGAACGAACTGGAGGCGTCGCTGCCGTACGCCTCGTCACTGTGCGGCGCCTGCTACGAGGTGTGCCCCGTCGCGATCGACATCCCGGAGGTCCTGGTTCATCTGCGCGAACGGGTCGTCGAGGGCGGCACGGTCAGCGTCCGGGGGCAGAAGACCACCATCAAGCCCGCGAAGGGGCACGCCGCCGAGCGTGCCGTGATGCGTGCTGCGCGCTGGACGTTCGACCATCCGCGCGCCATGCAGGCGGGCCAGCGGCTCGCCGCCCGCAGCCGCCGCCTGACCCCGCGGCGCATCCCCATGCCGGGGGCCGGGAAGGCGTGGTCGGACAGCCGGGACGTCCCGCGTGTGGCCGCCGAGTCCTTCCGCGACTGGTGGCAGCGCACTCGCGGGAAGGGCAACGCCGGAGACGGCACAGCAGGGGCATCGGAGAGGGGCGGAGAGTGAACAGCCGCGACATCATTCTCGGCCGTGTCCGCCGCGCCCTGGCCGACGTGCCACGCGGCCAAGGCCCCGAAGAGACCGCCGTCCCCCGCGACTACTGGCAGCGCCACGCCACACGCAACGACGCACAGCGGATCGATCTGCTCGCCGCGAATCTCGCCGACTACCGCGCCCTGGTGCACCGTTGCACGGTCGCGGAGCTGCCCGACGTCATCGCCGGACTCCTCAGGGCACGCGGAGCCCGCAGCGTCATCGCACCCTGGGCCGTTCCCGGCGACTGGCTGCCCGGCGACGTCGAACGCGTCGCCGACTCCCCCAGTCAGTCGCCGCACGCTCTCGACGCCGTCGACAGCGTCGTCACCGGCTGCGCCGTGGCCGTCGCCGAGACCGGCACGATCGTGCTGGATGCGGGAGAGGACCAGGGACGGCGCCGTATCTCGCTCGTGCCCGACCACCACGTCTGCGTCGTCCACGCTCCCTCACAGGTCGTCGACTCGGTGCCACAGGCACTCGGCAGGCTGGATCCCGTCCGTCCGCAGACGTGGATCTCGGGGCCGTCCGCCACCAGCGACATCGAACTCGACCGCGTCGAAGGCGTGCACGGACCACGCACCCTGGAAGTGATCATCACCTCACCCCGTACGGGCGCAGCCTGACCGGTGCCACGTGTCCGTAGGAGACACGAAGTGGGCGGTGGCGGCGGAGACTTCCGCGCTCGGCGGAGCGGCTCTGCCGTGGGCAGAAGATCCTCCTCGTTCTCGCGTGGCGGACGTACATTCGGCCGATGGATCTCGTTGAACTCAAGCCCTGGCTCCATCTGCTCCGGTTCCCCGTCGGCCAGGCGTATCTGTGGCGCGACGGGGACGCACTCACGCTGATCGACAGCGGTCCCCCCGGTGCAGCCGACGACGTCGAAGGCGCGATCGGCACACTCGGCCTGCAGCCGTCCGCGCTGCGCCGCATCGTCCTCACCCACTTCCACGCGGATCATTCCGGTGCCGCCGGCGAGCTGGCCACCCGTCACAGCGTGCCCGTGCTGGCGCACCATGCCGACGCGCCGGTCATCCGCGGCGAACTGCCCCCTCCGCCGCCCGACTTCTCCGACGCGCCCGACTGGGAGCGCCGCCTGTTCGATCAGATCCACGCGGGGTACGGAATCTCCTCCGAGGATCCACGGCCCATCCCGGCGCCGCCTGTTCACGTCGACCACGAACTGCGCGGCGGCGACACCCTTGACCTCGGCGGCGGCGGCCTCGGCGGCGGCGGCCTCGTCGTCGCCGTGCCCGGCCACACCGACGGCAGCATCGCGGTCCAACTGCCCCTGCACCGCGCTCTGTTCACCGGCGACGCGGTGGCGGCGGGCGGCGAGGACGGCACGGCCATGCTCGGGGTCTTCAACGCGGACCGCGGCCGGGCCATCTCCTCCCTGGAGCGGCTGGCCGAACTGCCGGTGGACGCGGCGTACTTCGGACACGGCGGCCCGGTCACGCGGGATGCCGCGGGAGCTCTGCGGCAGGCGGCTGCCCTCTTCGTCGAACCATCGGCGGGCGGGCGATGACGCCCATGGATCAGGGCGTAGAAGTCGCGCTGCGGCCCTTGCTGTGGCACGGACCCACGGCTGCGGTCCTCCTCCGTTCAGCGAGGTGACCGAACGAAAGGCCTAGGGCTACAGCCCGTTACGCGCGGATCCATCCCGGCCTAGCGTCCCGCCATGGATCCCCACAGGCACAGAACAGACAGCAGCGGCACGCTCGATGAGGCGCTGCAGCGGCTGCACAGCAGCGGCCCGGAGCACCACGGCTACCTGAGCAACCACGCTCCCATGGCGGTCGAGGCGCTGGTCCGGCACGGGCGCGACGGCGAGGTGCACCGGTGGATCGACGACTACGCGGACCGGCTCGAGGAGCGGCCGCGCGGCGTCGAACGGATCGAGCCGGAGGCCTGGCGCGATCCGCTCGGCGATCCGGTGCGTACCGGTGATTGGATCGCGTTCTTCGATCTGGCCCTGCGCGAGCGGCCATGGCGGGACGTGCTCGCGCTCTGGTGGCCGAGGCTGCTGCCCGGCATCGCAGCCGGAGCCACACACGGGGTGATCCGGGTCGGGCACGCGGTCCGGGCCCTGCTGGCGGACGAGACCGGGCCGCGAGTCACCGAGCTCGGGC
>DATMEI010000509.1:0-7227 GCA_035556995.1 Streptomyces sp. | reverse complement strand
CGGTCCGCGGTCTCCGCGTTGGAGAGGCCCTCACCGAGACAGCCGAGCACCTCGCGTTCGCGCCGGGTCAACTCCGCCAGTTCCGGGGGTGCTTGGGGCGTACGGGCGGGACGTCCGGCGATGCCGGGGCTTCCGGGGCTTCCGGGGCGAGCGAACTCCGCGATCAGGCGCCGCGTCACCGCCGGGGCGATCATTCCCTCGCCGCGCGCCACGGTCCGTACGGCGTGCACCACTTCCGCAGCCTCGCTGTCCTTGAGCAGGAACCCGGAGGCTCCCGCGCGCAGCGCCCCGAACACGTACTCGTCCAGGTCGAAGGTGGTCAGCACCAGCACGTCGGCCAGCTGCTCCCCGGTGATCCGCTCGGTGGCGGAGACGCCGTCGAGCCGGGGCATCTGGATGTCCATCAGCACGACGTCCGGGCGCAGTTCACGTGCGAGCCGCACCGCTTCCTCGCCGTCGCCGGCCTCCCCGGCGACTTCGATGCCGGGAGCACCCCGCAGGATCAGGACGAGCCCTGCCCGTACGGCCTGCTGGTCCTCGGCGACGACCACACGGATCGTGGACGCGGCTGAGCCCTCGGCGTCCCTCACCGGGAACTCCCTTCCTCGACGGGCAGTTCAGCCCGTACCTCCCAGACCTTCCTGCCGGAAGAGCCGGTCACGGGGCCGGCGTCGAGCACCCCGCCCAGCAGTTCGACGCGCTCCCGCATGCCGATCAGCCCTGAGCCGGAGCCGGGGACGCGCGGGGCGTCGTGTCCCGGGTTGCCGTCGAGCGGACTGGTGACGCGGACGGTGAGCGGCTCGCGCGTACGCGGCCGGATCAGCTCCACCGTGACGGTGCCCTCGCAGGAGTGCTTGAGCGCGTTGGTCACCGACTCCTGGACGACGCGGTACGCCGCCAGTTCGACGGGTGCGGGCAGCGGTGCCCCGGGCTCACGCCCGTCGTCCAGGGTGAAGCGCAGGCCGGTGTTCTCGGCGCCGGCACGTGCGCGTGCGAGGAGGGCGTCGAGTCCGGCCAGGGTCGGAGACATGGGGGAGGACGCTTCGCCGGCGCCGTGGGCGTTCCGCAGGAGCCCGATGAGGCGGCGCATCTCGGCCAGTCCTTGGACGCTGTTCTCGCGTATGACGCCGAGCGCCTCGCTCGTGGCCGTACGGACCGGATCGTCGGCCTCGTCCCGGTCACCGCCGCCGCCACCGCTGCCACCACCGCCACCGCCCAGGGAGAGGGCGGCGGTGGAGTGGATGGCGATGGCGGAGAGGTGGTTGGCGACCACGTCGTGCAACTCGCGTGCCATGCGGGCGCGTTCGGCTGTGACGGCCTGCACGCGGTCCATCTCGGCGAGCAGCGCGGTCTGTTCGGCGCGCAGCCGCTCGGCGGCGGCGGCGTTGCGGTGGTCGCGGATGATCACCCCGGTCCAGGCGGGCACGATGGTGATGCCCGCGCAGGCCGCGCCCAGCAGCAGCATCTCCGGCCTGCGGAAGACGGCCATCAGCCCCAAGGTGACGGCCACCGTCAACGCGACGCTGACCGGGAGCACGGCGCGGGCGACGCGCGTCGGCCCGTACAGCACCGCCGCATACACGACGTCGGTGAAGACGACCACCGTGGCGAGCGATGAGCCCGTCGCGAGGTCCCCGGCGAGCGCAAGCACCGCGACCGCCAGTGCCCACGGCTGTGCGGACCTGCGGCCGAGGGCCGTGAGGCACATGACGGTCAGCGGGAGAAGCACCCAGGCGCCGTAACGAGCGGCTACCTGCGGGTTGTTGTAGAGGCCGAACCGCCACAGGATCAGGCCGCCGGCCAGTCCGGCGAGTGCGATGAGCACGCCGTCGCGATGCGGGCGCAGCCGCCGGAGCCGGCTCAGCCGCAGCTGCGGGAGCAGCCGGAGCCGGCTCACGGCCGTGAAGGGGCGCGGTTCCGCGTTCGGGTAGGGGGACGGGCGTCGCATGGGTCCATCTCAGCACGGGGATCAGCGCGGGGGAGGGGTCGAGGGGCGACGGGCGAGGGGCGAGGGGACTGAGAGCGAGGCTAGGGGGCGGGCGGGGGCTGGTCGTCGGCCCGCCGCATGATTCGCGCAGTTGCCCGCTGCATCCTTCGATGCAGTACGGCAGGGCGCCGCGGGCAGGCCCGGTCCCGAACGCGGTGGCTGCCGGTACATCGAAGGATGCAGCGCGAGGACGTGCGAATCATCGCTGGTGAGGACGCCTGCGGGCGGCTCCGGCTGGAACTGTGGTGGCCGGAGCCGAAAACGGAGGAGGCAGGCGTGATCGTCACGTTGATCATCATTTGCGAGGTCGGCTTCTGGGTGCTGCTGGCGGGCGGTCTCGCACTGCGCTACCTGGCGCGGGCGCCCCGGGCCGGGGCTGCGGTGCTGCTGTGCGAACCCCTGCTGGAAGTGGTCCTGCTCGTGGTCACCGTCATCGACCTGCGCAACGGCGCGGAGCCGGACTGGAAGCACGGCCTGGCCGCCGTCTACATCGGCTTCACCGCCACGCACGGCCATTACATGATCAAGCGGGCCGACGGCCACTTCCTCCACCGCTTCGGGGGAGGGCCCCCACCGGTGAAGCCGCCGCGTTACGGAACGGCGCGGGCAGTGCACGAGTGGAAGATGAACGCGCGGGCCGTCGGGGCGGCGCTGATCGCGGCGGCACTGCTACAGCTGGCGATCTGGTACGTGGGGGATGCGGGGCAGAGCGAGTCGCTGCGTCAGTGGCAGCTGAAGATGGGCTGGGTCATCGGCATCAGCACCGTCATCGCGCTGTCGTACACGGTCTGGCCGAAGCAGGCGAAGCAGCTGACGAAGGAGCAGACGTACGCGGGGGCCGGAACCGAGGACGGCACCGAGGCAGGAACCGAGGCCGGTTCCGCGACGGCCGTACCGGGGCGGCACCGTACGGAACGCTGAGGTCCGGGGGCACGTGGGCGCGGGGACGCGTGGGCGTCCGAGTCGTCCGGCTTACGATTCCGGCTCGTCCGGCCCTGCACTGCCGCCCCCGTCCCGGCGGCGGAGCCGGGTCGCGAGCCGGTAGTCGACGCGCACGTCGCGGTAGTCCGTTCCGGCTTCCACCTGGTCGGGGAGGTTGGTCCGCTCGCTTTGCGAGACCGACTCACGTCCTGGAGAACCGTCGAAGCCGACCTCGGTCTCGGGCTCGCTGCCGAAGCGGAGTTCGTCGGCCTCGACGGATGCCGTCAGCTCGATGTCGGGGGGACCCGACGCATCGAACGAGCCCTCCTTTCATGGCGGTTCATCGCGTTCCCGGCCGCGTGTGGGCCGCCGCCGCGGACGCTCCTCGGACCGGCCGGAAGCTGTTCTGCCCGCCCTCTTCGCGGTACGGGTGGCCGACTTTCCGGCCTTCCGCACCGTACGGCCGGATTCGTCGATGACCTTCCCTGAGCCTTCTCCTGCGCCCTTGGCGGCCTTGCCTGCGCCTTCGCCGGCGCTCTTGGCTGTCTCTCCTGCGCCTTCGCCCACGTCGCCAACGGCCTTGCCCGCGCCCTCACTTACGTTCTTCGCGGTTTCGCCTGCGCCTTCGCCGACGCTCTTGGCCGTCTCGCCCGCGCCCTCTCCCACGTCCCCGACAGCCTTGCCCGCGCCTTCTCCGACGTTCTTGGCGGTCTCCCCGGCGCCTTCGCCGACGTCCTCCACGGCGCTCCCCGCGCCTTCGCCGACATCTTCCACAGCCTTGCCCGCGCCTTCGCCGACGCTCTTGACCGTCTCTCCGGCGCCCTCACCGACGTCCTCGACGGCCTTCCCGGCTCCCTGGCCGACGTCCTCGACGGCTGAACTGGCTCCCCGCCCCAGCTCACCGACGGCCTCCCCGGCACCGCCGCCGATCTCCTTGGCCGCGGCTCCGAGGCCCGAAGTGAGGTGCTCGAGGATCTGGGGATTGCGGTCGATGGTCGTCAGCACCCGGCCGATGACCTGGGCGACATTGTCGAGACGGACCTTGAGCAGGGCCTGAACGTCCACGCCCTTGATGTCCAACTGAACCCGGCCGAGTTCGACGTCCGCGCCCACGTTGAGCTTGAGGATGTCCAGAACTTCGGCCTGCAGCGACACCCGCGCCCGCAGATCCTCGACCTCGAGGTTGATTTCCTCGACGTGCAGCTGCGGCACGTCGAGCAGGACGTCGGGATCGTTGTTCCGTGCCGTCTCCGGCAGGTCGGCGCCGTAGTCGTCGGAGGTCTCTTCCAGCTCTTCGCCGGACCCCTCGTCGTACTCCTCGACGTCCCGGCTATGGTCCTGTTTCTCCTGCTCGGAGACGTAGTCCTGGTCGCCCATGTCGCTCCCAAAGGGTGCGAATACGTACGTACCTTCCATTTCCACCATAAAGCGGATGTGGGGTCCGTGCCGACCGCGCAGACGGCCCGGCCACGCGTTGCAGGGGGGTGCGGGGCCGGGCCGGCGCTGGGGGGTGGCGATCAGGGTGCGGGGGTCAGCCGCAGTGCTGCTTCTTTTCCTTCTTGGTCATCTTCCGCGTGTGCTGCGTCTTGGTGCTGGGCGCGTCGGGCTTGGGGCCCTTCGCGGTGAACGGCACGTACCAGATGTGGTGGCCGTAGAACTTGTCCTCGAAGTGCATCTCGTACGTGCCCTCGACCTCCTGCATCGCCGCTTCACGCGTGATCCAGCCGACCTGGCCGGGCTTGACCTCGACGTTGGTCTGCTGCTCCTCGGTGTGCGAGCTCTCCCAGGAATGCGAGTAGCTCGCCGTGATGGTCACCTTGAACAGGTCGGTGAAGCCGTACTCGGCGGTCATGGAGACGCCGACGGTGTTGGTCTCCCCGGTCGTGTCGGACCATCCGACAGTCGAACGCTGAAGGTCCTTGGTGCAGTTGAAGGCGCTGTCACCGACCTGGTGCGCGTCGCCCATGGAGTCCTCGGGCAGGCCGGAGGGGTGGAAGACGCACACGTCGGTGCCGTCGTTGCACTTCTCGAGCAGTTCTCTGGTCGTGGGCTGTTCCTCATCGGCCGTTGCGGACGTGGGGAAGAGCGCTGTGGCTCCCAGGGTGGTGATGGCGATCACCAGCATCGACAGCTTCTTGCGGCGGGTCATGGTGCCTCCGACGAGGGTGGGGGTAAGGCAGGTGTTGCTCGGAGCTTCTCTGCGTGCACTGCGCCTCAGCTGAAGCTGATGGACTGCGTGCGGTTGTCCAGCGCGTCACCGATGTTCGGTGTGAGCTCGTCGAAGGGCCCGTCGCGTTCACCGCCGAGTCCCGGCTCGGAGTACAGGTTGAGCGTGCAGTTGCCCCAGGGCTGTACGGCCGAGATCTTGTCCTTCCACTCGTCGTCCAGGTCGATCTGGAAGTCGACGTCGTCGTCGCTCTCGCAGAGCGAGGTGTGGGTGATCGTCAGCGAACCGCCGCCGTACTGCGTGTCCTCGAAAAGGGTCGCCGCCATGATGCCGCCCTCGCCCTGCGTGGCGAGGGCCTCATTCCCGGCGCGGGTCTCGCTGCTCTCGACGCTCGCGCCGTCGGTGGACGCGTCGACGAGGCGCTTGCTGCCCGGCACGCCGGTCGCCTTGGCGAGGCTCTTGAAGCACTGCGTCTCGCCGGTCTCGGCGTTCATCGTGCAGTGGTTCCCCTGCGCCTTGGCGTCGGCGCCGTCCTTCTCGGAGATGGCGCCGTTCGCAACCGGTACGGCTATGACGCCTGCCAGCAGCACCACAGCGGCGACTGTGATGCGCGTACGCCGTCTTGTGTCGTTGGCCATTTAGAACTCCAACCCCTCATGGCTGACCTGCAGTTGTTTGGTCCAGTCCTGTACGAGTGATGGTACTCACGGAAATCAGAAAAGAAGGCGGAATCCGAAATTGACCGCACGCTGCCACCGGTTCCGGGGAAAACGCACAGGTCGGTGCTCCTGAATGTGGGCCACGTCTCACCGAGGCATCCGGTAAAGCCCGTGCCGGGCAATGCGTACGTCCCATTTGGGGCCTTCTTCTCCGGACTCCGACGTTTTGAATAAACTGTCGGAGCAATGCGGATTGCATGACCGGCATGGCGCCTGACCAGGGAAGATTTATTGAGTGGGAGCCTTCGTGCATTGCTCCCGAAGGAAAAAGCTCAGCGCAGGCTCAAATGAAACTTAAGTAGGCCTTAAGCGAGGGAATCTTTGTCCTCGCACGGCAAAAAGCTGTGGTGACGGAAAACCTCAGCCGGGGGCATCGTATGCGGTTGACGAAATCGACGGCGATGTCGGAGGCGGGGAAAAGTACGGGCTGCGGGCGACCACCCGGACCGCCCGACAGCGCCGGGCCTCATTGGACCCACCAGTGACAGCAGCCACAACGGTTCGGTCAAGTGGCGGGCCCGTCGCCGCGGGCCTCTGGGCGCCCGGCCGCGATGCCCCTAGCGTGCTGGCTGCCGCACCACGCCCATCCCGTACCGTCCCGTCCGGCCCCTGGAGGTTCCCGGAGATGCCGAAGAAGCGAGCCGTCTGCGCAGGCTCCATCGCCACGGGCGCCGTCGCCCTGGCCGCCGTCCCCATGACACTCACCGCGGGTGCCTCACCGGCCGAGGAGGGCCGTACGCCTGTCACGGACGGGCAGAGGCTGAGCGCGAGCGCATCGACGTGCGCCGTACGGGAGTTGGCGGACATGAGCCTCGAACAGCAGGTCGGGCAGCTCTTCATCAGCGGGGTCGACGCGGACGACCCCACGGACGCCGAGCTCGCTGCGGTACGCGACCTCCATCTCGGCGGAGTCATCCTCACCAACGGCAGCGACGCCGGAGCGGAGACGACGCGTCAGGTCAGCGAACGAGCGCAGGCGGCGGCCACTACGGGAGGCGTTCCGCTGTGGGTCTCCGCCGACCAGGAAGGCGGCCAGGTCCAGCACTTGAAGGGCCCCGGCTTCGACGCGATGCCCACCGCCGTCGAGCAGGGCAAGCTCGACCCGGCGGAGCTGCGGTCACAAGCGAAGGGCTGGGGCGGGCAGTTGAGCGCGGCGGGCGTCAACCTGAACCTGGCGCCCGTACTGGACACCGTGCCCGAGGAGCTGGGGGACGAGAACAAGCCCATCGGCCACCTCCAGCGCAACTACGGCACCACACCTGAAGCGGTCGGGACCCACGGCACGGCCTTCCAGGCGGGCATGGCCGACGCGGGCGTCGCCCCCGCCGTCAAGCACTTCCCCGGGCTGGGGAGGGTCCTGGGGAACACCGACGACAGCAAGGACGTGACGGACGACGTCACCACCCGGGACGACGCCTACCTCCAGCCCTTCA
>DATMEI010000508.1:0-8748 GCA_035556995.1 Streptomyces sp. | reverse complement strand
CAGGAACGGGCGGTACGCGGTGTCAGAGATCGAGCACGACGTGGCCGAGCAGTCGGGGGCATCGGCACCTCAGTCGCCGCCGCCTGGGACGTCCGTAAGGGGCAGAGGCAACGCACGCCGTCGCCGGATCTCGGCGGTGGTCGGCGTATTCGGCGAACTGCTCATCACCGCGGGCGTCGTGCTCGCGCTGTTCGTCGCCTACTCGCTGTGGTGGACGAACGTCCTGGCGGATCGCGACTCCAAGCGCGCCGGCGACCAGGTGCGCGAGAGCTGGCTGAAGGACCGCGGCCCGGGAAGTCTCGATACCAAGGACGGCATCGGCTTTCTGCACGTGCCGTCGATGTCGGGAAGCGACGTGCTGGTGATGAAGGGCACGAACTCCAAAGAGCTGAACAAGGGCGCCGCGGGCTATTACACGAAGCCGGTCAAGTCGGCGATGCCGCAGGACCAGTCGGGCAACTTCTCGCTGGCCGCGCACCGGGACGGGCACGGCGCGAAGTTCCACAAGATCGACAAGATCGAGAAGGGTGACGCTGTCGTCTTCGAGACGAAGAACACCTGGTTCGTCTACAAGGTCTTCTCGGTCCTGCCGCGCACGTCGAAGTACAACGTCGATGTGCTGGACCCGGTCCCCAAGGAATCGGGCAAGACGGAGGAAGGCCGCTACATCACGCTGACGACGTGCACGCCCGTCTTCACCTCGACCTACCGGTACGTGGTGTGGGGCGAGTTGGAGCGTACCGAGGACGTCGACGCGGAACGGACGCCGCCGAAGGAACTGCGCTAGGAAGTGTCCGACAGGGGCCCGGCCGCGGCCAGGCAACCGGAGCCGGGCAACCGGAGCCCCGCTCGCAACCCCCGCCGGAAACGGCCCTGCCCGCTGCTCCCGAGGCCGTACAGCCGGGGAAGCAGCGGGCAGGACCGGTGCTCGGACGCGTCCGGAGTCTGCGTCTACTCGCCGATGGGACCGCCGAAGAAGCCGCCGTCGTCGCCGCCGTTCTGGCCGCCGTCGTCACCCGGCTTGCCCGGGCGGGCGATGATCGTGACCGTGTCGCCCTTCTTGCCCTGGGTGTTGGCGGGCGGGTTGGTGGTGACCACTGTCGCGTTGTTCTCGTCCGGCGCACCCTGGACCTGGACCTGGAAGCCCGCGTCCTCCAGCGACTTACGGGCGTCCTTGACCAGCTGGTCGGTGACGTCCGGGACGGTGGCGGGCTGATCCGCGGGTGCCTTGGCGACGGTCAGAGTGACCTGTCCGCCTTCCTTGAGCTCGGCGTTGGCAGCCGGGTTCTGCTTCAGGACCGTGTTTGCGGGCTTGGACTCGTCGTCCTCCTCCGTCTTGGCGACGGTGAAGCCGAGAGCCTCCAGTTGCGCCTTTGCCTCGTCGAAGCTCTTGCCGACGACCTGCGGCACGTTGGTGGTCTGCTGCTGTGCGACGGTCAGGGTGACCGTCGAGTTCTTCGGGGCCTTGCCGCCGCCGTTGGGGTCCTGCGTCAGGACGGTGCCGGGAGTCTCGTCGGACTCCTGGGTCTCCCGGTCGACCTTGAACCCGGCCCCTTCCAGCTCCTGCTTGGCCTCGGTGAAGGAATCGCCCTCCACGTCCGGGACGGCCACCGGGGGCGGCCCCTTGGACATGTTCACGGTGACCGTGTCGCCACGGTCGATCTCCTCGCCCTTCGCCGGGTCGCTGTCGCAGACGGTGTTCTTCTTCTCCTCGCAGAACTTCGCGTCGCCCTTGGAGATCTTGAAGCCGCCGTTGCCCGCGAGCGTCTGCGCCTGCTTGTAGCTCTGACCCGCGAGTTGGGGCACCTCGACCGTGTCGGAAGGGCCGCCGCCGAAGAGGGTCTTGCCGACGAAGATGGCGCCGACCAGGATGAAGATCGCTGCGATGACGAGCAGGATCGTCGAGAGAGGGCTCTTCTGCTGACGCCGTCGTCCGCGGCCCTCGTCGTAGTAGCCGCCGTTGTCGTCGCGGACGGGCGGCATCATCGAGGTCTGCGAGTCCTGTGCGCGCAGCGCCGTGGTGGGCTGGTCGTCCGGGTGGCCGCCGTAGCCGCCGTAACCGACGGCTCCCATGGCGGCTGTCGCCGCGACGGGCTGGCCGTCCAGGCACGCCTCGATGTCGGCGCGCATCTCGTCGGCGCTCTGGTACCGGTAATCCGGGTCCTTGACCAGGGCCTTCATGACGATTGCGTCCATGTCGGCCGAGACTTCGGGGTCGAAGGCAGTGGTGGGCTGCGGATCTTCCCGTACGTGCTGATACGCGACGGCGACCGGTGAGTCGCCGATGAACGGCGGGCGGTTCGTGAGGAGTTCGTAGATCAGGCAGCCCGTGGAGTACAGATCGGAGCGGGCGTCGACCTGTTCGCCCTTGGCCTGCTCGGGGGAGAGGTACTGGGCGGTGCCGATGACGGCGGAGGTCTGCGTCATCGTCATGCCGGAGTCGCCCATCGCCCGCGCGATGCCGAAGTCCATGACCTTGACCTGGCCGTTGCGGGTCAGCATGACGTTGGCGGGCTTGATGTCGCGGTGGACGATGCCGCTGCGGTGGGAGTACTCCAGCGCCTGGAGGATGCCGATGAGCATCTCCATGGCGCGCTCCGGCAGCAGCTTCCGTCCGGAATGCAGCAGTTCGCGAAGTGTGGAGCCGTCCACGTACTCCATCACGATGTACGGGATGGAGACCCCGTCGACGTAGTCCTCGCCGGTGTCGTAGACGGCGACGATCGCAGGGTGGTTGAGCGACGCGGCCGACTGGGCCTCGCGGCGGAACCGGGCCTGGAACGACGGGTCACGAGCCAGGTCGACGCGGAGCGTCTTGACCGCGACTGTCCGGCCCAGCCGCGTGTCATGGGCGAGATATACCTCGGCCATGCCTCCGCGGCCGAGCACTGAGCCCAGCTCGTACCGGCCGCCTAGGCGACGCGGCTCTTCCATAGTCTCCAGCCCTCTCCGTTCGTCCGGCCCGTATCTGATATACGGCACGGCGGTGTGCTGCTCGGGACACGGTACCCGCCCGCTCGCGGGAGGCGGTCCAGAGCGGAGTGACGGGCGTCACCCCGTGCGGTGCCCATGCGGGCGCATCCCCTGGCAGGGCCAGAGGGAGCGTCGGTACGGCAGCCACTGTGTGCGTCATCACTTGCCTTCGAGTACGGCCTTCATCACGCTCTTCGCGACGGGAGCGGCCAGCTTGCCGCCCGCGATGTCGTCTCGGAGAGTGTCGGAACTCTCGATGACGACGGCGACCGCGACGGGCGCGGAGCCGTCCTTGTCCTTCGCGTAGGAGATGAACCACGCGTAGGGGTTCTTACTGTTGTTCTCGCCGTGCTGGGCGGTGCCCGTCTTGCCTCCGACGGTGACGCCCGGGATCCGCGCCGAGTAGCCCGTGCCCTTCTCCACCACGGTCTCCATGCCCTGCTGCAGCTTCTGAGCGTTCTCGGAGGAGACCGGCTCACCCATCGGGTCGGGCTTCTGCTGCTGCACGACGTTGAGGTTCGGGGCGACGAGCTGGTCGACCATGTACGGCTTCATGAGCGTGCCGTTGTTGGCGACCGCGGAGGCCACCATGGCCATCTGCAGGGGCGTGGTGCGGTTGCTGGCCTGGCCGATGCCGGCCATGGCGTTCTGCGGCTTGTTGTCCTTGGGGTAGACGCTCTCGGCAGCGCGTACAGGCGTGTCCAGCTCCTTGTCGTTGAAGCCGAACTTCTCCGCCATCTCGATCATCTTCTCGTTGCCGAGCTTGTTGCTCATCTTCGCGAAGACGGTGTTGCAGGAGTAGCGAAGCGCGGTGCGCACGGTGGCGTTCTTGCACGGGATGTCGCCGTCGTTGCCGAGGTCCGTGTTCGAGTCCGGCAGCCGGTACGGGTCCGGGGTGTCGGTCGCCTTGTCCAGGTCGTACTCGCCGCTCTCCAGACCGGCGGCCGCGGTGACGACCTTGAAGGTCGAACCGGGCGGATAGGTCTGCCGCAGAGCCCTGTTGAGCATGGGCTCGTCCTGGTTCTTCTGCTTCTGCAGTTTCGACCACGCCTCGGTGTCCTTGTCGCCGTTCCCGGCGAAGCTGGACGGGTCGTAGGAGGGCGTGCTCGCCAGGGCGAGGATGGCGCCGGTCTTGGGGTTTATGGCCGCGACGGCGCCCTTGTTGTCGCCGAGGCCTTCGTAGGCGGCCTTCTGCGCCTTGGCGTCGAGCGTCGTGACGACGTTGCCGCCCTTCTGCTGCTTGCCCGTGAGCATGTCGATGGTCCGGTTGAAGAAGAGCCGGTCGTCGTCACCGGTGAGGATGCCGTCGTTGAGGGCTTCCAGCTGGGTCGCGCCGAAGGCCTGGGAGGCGTAGCCGGTCACCGGCGACCACATCGGGCCGTTCTTGTACGTGCGCTTGTACCGGAAGTCGCCGCTCTTGGTGTCGCTGGAGTCGGTGATGGACTTGCCGTCGACGATGATGTTGCCGCGCGGCTGTGCGTAACGGGCAATGGCGACGCGGCGGTTCTTCGGGTCGGTCTTGAGCTCGTCGGCCTGGACGAGCTGAATCCAGTTGTCGCGTACCAGCAGGGCCAGCACGAGCAGGCCACAGAAGATCGCGATCCGGCGCAGTGGCTTGTTCACTGTGCTTCACCTCTTGCGGGTCGCTGGGAGGGTGCGCAAGGGACGGAAGAGAAGGACGAACAGCCTTCGGTCGCCTCTGCGTTGACGTTCGCGGCGGCCATCACGTTCCCTGTCGCGTTCGCGGGTCGGCCCATCGGCCCGGTCATGGCCGGACCACCTGGGTCATTTCGGCGTCCGGTGACGGCGCCGGCGCAGGTGCCGGACGCCGTGCCGTATCGCTGATCTTGAGGAGGATGGCGACGAGCGCCCAGTTGGCGATGACCGAGGAACCGCCTTGTGCAAGGAACGGCATCGTCATGCCCGTCAGCGGGATGAGGCCCATGACGCCGCCCGCGACGACGAAGACCTGGATGCCGAAGGCTGCCGAGAGCCCGACGGCCAGCAGCTTGCCGAAGGGGTCGCGGGCCGCGAGGGAGGTGCGGATGCCGCGCTCCACGAGCAGTCCGTACAGCAGCAGGATCGCCATCACACCGGCCAGGCCCAGCTCTTCGCCGACGGTGGCGAAGATGTAGTCGCTCTTCGCGGCGAAGCCGATGAGTCTGGAGAAGCCCTGTCCGAGTCCGGAGCCGAGTGTGCCGCCGGAGCCGAAGGCCCACAGGGCCTGTGCCGGTTGTTCCGAGCCGTTCTCGAACGCCTGCATGGGGTCGAGCCAGTCGTCGACGCGGCTCTGCACGTGCGGTTCGAAGCTGGCCACGGCGACGGCGCCGACGACGGTCAGCCCGAGCCCGAAGACGATCCAACTGGTGCGTTCCGTGGCGACGTAGAGCATCACCACGAAGAGACCGAAGAAGAGCATCGACGTGCCCAGGTCGGTCTCGAAGACGAGGATGAGGACCGAGAGGCCCCAGATGACGAGGATCGGCCCGAGGTCGCGGCCGCGCGGCAGGTAGAGGCCCATGAATCGGCGGCTGGCGAGCGCGAGGGCGTCACGCTTGACCATGAGGTAGCCGGCGAAGAAGACGGCGATGATGATCTTTGCGAACTCACCGGGCTGCAGCGAGCCGACGCCGGGGATCGTGATCCAGATACGGGCGCCGAAGCGGGCCGGGAAGAAGACCGGCAGGATCAGCAGGATCAGCGCGGTCACCATGGAGATGTAGGTGTAGCGCTGCAGTACGCGGTGGTCCTTGAGGAAGACCAGGACGCCGACGAAGAGCGCGACTCCGAGCGTGGACCACATCAGCTGCGTGGGGGCGGCGGCGCCGCCGGGCAGCGGTTCGAGGTCGAGCCGGTAGATGAGGACGAGGCCCATGCCGTTGAGCAGCGTCGCGATGGGAAGCATCAGCGGGTCCGCGTACGGCGTCCAGCGGCGTACGACGATGTGGGCGACGCCTGCCAGCAGGCCGAGCCCGAGGCCGTAGCCGAGCATTCCCGCGGGAAGCGAACCGTCCTTGGCCAGGCCGACGTTGGCGTAGGCGAAGACGGGGATGAGCACAGCGAAGATGAGCATCGCAAGCTCGGTGTTGCGACGGCTGGGCAGCCCCCCGGGTGAAACGGTGGCGTTGCTGCCGGTGTTGCTCATGATGTTGCTGCTCATTGCTGCCGGAGCCCCCCTACGGCGCGGTGCACTGCTTGGCGAGCTGCTGCTGCTTCTCGTTGAGCTCCGGGCTCGGTGACGGAGCAGCTCCACTGCGGTGGGTGTTGTCGTTGTCGGCGCTCTGACCGGCCTGTTGCGCGGCGCCGTCGGAGGACTCGGCGTTCGCGCCGGTCGCCCCTCCGGTCTTGCCCGAGTCGTCGGGCTTGTTCTGCTCGTCCTTCTTGCCGCCCTCGTCCTTCGGGGGCTGCACGCGCTGCTCGGCGACGATCCGGCAGACCTTCGCCTGCTCCTCCAACTCGTCCGCCTTGTCCCGGGCTTCACCGGCGCTGCTTGCGGCGATGGTCTCGCGCACCTGGCTGCGCTGGTAGCCCGGCAGGTACTTGAGTTCGACCCCAGGACGGTCCTGATAGACCTCGTTGAGGCTGATGCCCACGAACTCCTGGCTGATGCCGCGGTAGAGAGCGATGTGGTCGTCGTTGGCGCCGACGTAGTACTGGGTCTGGGTCCAGCGGTATCCGCCGTACAGCCCACCGCCGACGATGATGAGGATCAGCGCGATCCACACGGACCGCTTGAGCCACCTGCTGCCGCCGCGGTGCTTGATGAAGTCGTCGTCGGTGTACGTACCGAAGCTGCCGGGCGGCGGACCGGCCACACCGCCGCTGCCGGGAGGCCCGAAGCCTTCGCCGGGAGCGCCCTGCTGCGGCACCGACTGGCCCGCACCGCGGCCGAGTTCGGCTGCGCGGGATGCCGGCGTGGTCCGCATGGCGCCCAAGTCGCCCAGTGGCGTCTGGGACTCGGCGACAGCGCCGACGACGACCGGGGTGTCGTTGAGCTGACGTCCGAGGGCGTCGTTCTCGTCGACGTCGACGACGTCCGCGACGATGCAGGTGATGTTGTCGGGGCCACCGCCGCGCAGTGCGAGCTGGATCAGGTCCTGCACGGTCTCCTGCGGGCCCTGGTAACTGCCGAGGGCTTCCTCGATGGTCTGCGGACTGACGACGGTGGGCAGTCCGTCGGAGCAGATGAGATAGCGGTCCCCGGCACGTACCTCCCTGATCGACAGGTCGGGTTCGACGTGGTCGCCGCTGCCCAACGCCCGCATCAGCAAAGAGCGCTGGGGGTGAGTGGTGGCTTCCTCCTCCGTGATCCGCCCCTCGTCGACCAGCTTCTGCACCCAGGTGTGGTCCTGGGTGATCTGGGTGAGCTGTCCGTCACGGAGCAGGTACGCACGGGAGTCGCCGACGTGTACGAGGCCGAGCCGCTGCCCGGTCCACAGCAGGGCGGTGAGCGTGGTGCCCATGCCTTCCAGCTGCGGGTCCTCCTCGACCATGACGCGCAGTTGATCGTTGGCACGCTGCACTGCGACGCCGAGGGAGGTCAGGATGTCCGAGCCGGGGATGTCCTCGTCGAGCTGGACGATGGTGGAGATCACCTCGGAGCTGGCGACCTCACCGGCCGCCTGCCCGCCCATGCCGTCGGCGACCGCGAGCAGCCTGGGGCCGGCGTAGCCGGAGTCCTCGTTGTGCTCACGGATCATGCCGTCGTGTGATCCGGCGGCGAAGCGCAGTGACAGACTCATGCGCACCTCGCCTGTCGGCTCCGGGTACATCCGCACGGTGCCCACCCTCCGGTCGTCATGATCTGTACTACTTCCGCAGCTCGATGACCGTCTTGCCGATGCGAATCGGCGCTCCGGGCTGAATCGGCGTCGGTGTGGTGAGTCGGGTCCTGTCGAGATACGTGCCGTTGGTGGATCCGAGATCCTCGACGATCCACTGGCCGTCACGGTCCGGGTAGATCCTGGCATGCCTGCTGGAGGCGTAGTCGTCATCCAGCACGATCGTGGAGTCGTGCGCACGGCCGAGACTGATGGTCTGACCCTGCAGCGCAACGGTCGTCCCGGTCAACGACCCCTCGGTGACGACGAGCTTGCTCGGGGCGCTGCGGCCGCGACCGCCGCCTCCGCCCCGCCGGCCGCCCTGCTGCCGCGAGGGCTGCTGGCGCTGCTGCGGGCGCTGGTTCTCAGCACGGCGCGCGGCGCGCTGTGTGACGCGCGTACCGAACAGGTCACTACGGATGACCTGTACGGCCACGATGACGAACAGCCACAGTACGGCGAGAAATCCCAACCGCATGACCGTCAGGGTCAGCTCTGACATTGCCCCCGCTTCACCCTTCGGCTTGCCGGTAAATGATCGTGGTGCTGCCCACGACGATGCGCGAGCCGTCGCGGAGCGTAGCGCGCGTGGTGTGCTGTCCGTCTACCACGATGCCGTTCGTCGACCCGAGATCCTGGATCGAGGACGGCTCCCCCGCCCGGATCTCGCAGTGCTTGCGGGAGACCCCCGGGTCGTCGACGCGCACGTCGGCCTCGGTGCTGCGGCCCAGGACGAGCGTCGGACGGGAGATCTGGTGGCGGTTGCCGTTGATCTCGATCCAGCGCCGCGTCTCGGTGCGCGGCAGCGGGCCGCCGCCGCCCGCGCCGGGCGCGTACCCGGGGGGCGGTCCTGACGGCATCGGCGGCGCGCCTGCGGGCCCGGGGCCCGGCGGGTAACCGCCTTGCCCGCCATAGGCGTTGTTGGGTGCGCCGGAACTGCGCTGCGGCTGAGAGG
>DATMEI010000507.1:0-2372 GCA_035556995.1 Streptomyces sp. | reverse complement strand
GGTCGCCCGGAGGTAGCGCAGCTGCAGCGTGCCGGTCATCCCCGGGCTACCGCCGGCAGCAGCAGCCTCGCCCAGGATCTGGTCCAGGACGAGCGCGGCCACGCCGCCGTGCACCATCCCCGGGGGGCCTTCGTAGAGGGGCCCGAGCTTGAACGACGACCAGGCGCGGCCTTCTTCGGAGTGGTGGATCTTCAGCGGCGGGGCGATCGGGTTGCGCAGACCGACGACCGCGTTGCCATGACCCCGGACAGTCCCCTGTGAGCTCAGGCTCACCCCGAAGGCACCGGGGATCTCCTCCTTGCGCAAGCGGGCGGTGAGGCGCTCGATCTCCGTCTGCACCTGGGAGACCACCTCCGCGGAGACCGTCGTACGCAAGGACGCGTCAGCGAGGTCGCGCACGCTCTCGGCGAGTCCGCCGAAGACGATGCGCTCGTCCTCGAGCTCCTCGTTTGTCATCTCCACGACGGTGTAGTCCACGGGGGGCCTCATGACCGCAGACTAGAACAGGTTGCAGCAGGACGCTGCTCGCGCCGGTCAGCGCGCGAGGTGGGCGACCGGCGCAGTGACCAGCCGGACGCGCACACCGGCCGCGATCGCTGCCAGCACCGCAAACCCGATCGCCACCATGAAAGGGACGCGGTTCATCGTCACCAGGAACGCGACCAACGCCAGGCCCGCGAACCCGATCGAAGCCATGGCCACCCGACTCGCCGTACGGCAGTGGTCGGAGCGCTTGATCATCCGGGCGAAGTCGATCTCCTGGCTCGGTGGGCGCACGAACGGCGCGGCCGGATCGGTCTCGCCACCGGTCGCAGCAGGGCGCTCGGCGGTGGAGGTCTCGGGGTAGTCGTCATGGTGCGGCTGGGGCTGGCTCGGCACGGTCACGCCCCCATCGGTGACCGGTAGGACGAACGATCGCTCGAGCCACTGGGGTGTCTGGAACCGGTCAGGTACGACGCCGGCGCGGCGCTCGGCGCGGACGTCCGCTCGCAGCTGCCTGCGGCGGGCACGGACGCTCGGGCGTGCTCTGCCGTCGGCCGAGTGCTGATCCATGCGTCCTCCCCCGTACGTGTCGAATGAGTGTGCACCAGTCGGGGCCAACCTGACCCGTTCTGCGGCCAACTGTTTTCTGGGGTCCCGGAAGTTGTGGCGGCGCCGGCGAACTCGGACAAGCGCGCAGGGGGCTGCTCCCGGTGGTCGCAGCCGAGGTCCCGCACCTGTCGCTCCTTCCGGACGTTCGGACACCACGCATGGAGGTGATGCACGCCCCGTAAGACGCAATACATGTCAAACCGGAGGATATCCGGTGCGTGCTGGCGTTACCGAGGATTGGAAAGGAAGGGCGGGCTACGGGTCGTGTGCTGGGACAGGCGGGGAGAGGTGCCTCGTGAGCACACGACTCGCTGGGTCGGGAACGCCCTCCTGCCTGTGCGCGTCAGATGGCCATGAGCCGGCTCGTGCACTGCGCTGTGGGGCTGGTGACCGTCGCCGCGGCGGCGCTGGGGTGCTCCGTCGCGGTCGACTCCTCGGAAGCGACCCGTCAGTCAGCTCAGAACCCCGCCGCGGAACCGACGGCTGTCGCGTCGGAGAGCACGACTCCGTCGTGGGCATGCTCGCCAAGCCGACGCGAGGAGTTCTTCACCGATCCGATCATCCACGACAGGGACGTGCCGCTTCGCCGGATCGCGTCTCAGGTTGCCGACCATGCGAGCTTCGAGATTCAACGTGCAGGTCTGATGGCCACCGTGACGTTCCTGGACCGGCGCGGCCTGATCCTGCGTCGGTTCGAGTACATCCGTGGCCACACCAGGGGTTGGAGCCTGGAAGGAGGCGAGAGGTGCCCCCCACCCAATGGGTGAGTGGGCTAGTTGAAGGTGTAGGTCGCCGTCGTGCTCCGTGATGTCGTCGGCCCACCACGTCCAGCACGCCATGATCAGCACGATGCATCCGAGGATCGCGGGGAGGAGGGCTGTCTCGAGGCCCCAGAATCCCGCGGGCGACTTCTTCCCAGTGCCCGCGGGAGGAACGCTCGCCTCGGGCATGGCCATGATGGCCATCCTCCACCATCCGCGTCCGCGCCGGCTGGCGATGGACGTACGTCGTTCTCGTCTAGACAGGTTTCGTCATTTCCGGCCTCCCGGTTGCGGTCGGATGCTCTCGGGCGTACTGCTGTGAAGGTGTTCGCGGGGCCACCTTTCTGGCGCACGACACCTCGCGGAACGGATTGGTGAGTACGCCATGGCATCTGCGACGACCAGCCCCAGCCCTCCTCGCCGACCCCGTCACCTGACGCTGGCGTCGCGGAACCCGGCTGAATCTGCGCCCCCCAGACACGGCTGTTCTCGCGGGCACACCCCGACTCGGGTTCACCA
>DATMEI010000506.1:0-3575 GCA_035556995.1 Streptomyces sp. | reverse complement strand
GCTTGCGGTGATCGGTGAACTGGACGGCATCTTCACCGAGATGGTCAGGGCACGTACGGCCGAGCCCGCCGACGACCTGACGAGTGCGCTGATCCTCGCCGACCAGGGCGGAGAACCGCTCACCGAGGAAGAGGTCGTCGGCAATCTCAAGGCGATGGTCGCGGCAGGGCACGAGACGACGATCGGGCTGATACTCAACGCCGTACGTGCGCTGCTGACCCACCCCGACCAGCTGAACTCGGTACTCGACGGCAAAGCCGGCTGGGACGCCGTGATCGAGGAGACGCTGCGCTGGGACACCCCCACGACCCATCTGCTGATGCGCTTCGCCACCGAGGACATCGCGGTGGGCGACGGGGTCGTACGCAAGGGCGAAGGCGTGGTGATGTCCTACCGGGCCATCGGCCGGGACACCGGCCAACACGGCCCGGACGCCGACGAGTTCCGCATCGACCGCCCCTCGCCGATCCGTCACATGACGTTCGGTCACGGGCCGCACATCTGCCCGGGAGCGGCGCTGTCCCGGCTGGAGGCGAGCATCGCCCTTCCGGCGCTCTTCTCCCGCTTCCCCGGTCTGCAGTTGGCCGTGCCGGTCGAGGAGATCCTGAATCAGCCCGTGCTCACGCAGAACGAACTCCAGTCCTTCCCGGTCCGGCTGCACGGGAATTGAGCCGCGCCCGGCGGACGGGCACGCAAACAGTGCTGCCGGGTCCGTTCGAACCCCCGGCCGGGTGAACGCGGCCCGCAGCCCCCATGTCCGGGGCGCGGAAGCAGCAGGCGGAACAGATAGAACAGGCGGAAGTCAGCGAAGTACGCAAACCGCCCATCTTCCGCAAAGTATCCAGGTGAAGACATGATCGGTCGTATCCCCGTACTCGACGTCCGTCCTCTCGTCGACTGCGGACGCCACCCCGCCAAGGCCGTGCCGGGCGAGACGTTCCAGGTCTCGGCAACGGTGTTCCGCGAAGGGCCCGACGCGATCGGCGCCAACGTCGTGCTCCGGGATTCCACGGGCCGCTGCGGCCCTTGGACGCCCATGCGTGAACTCGTACCGGGCACGGACCGCTGGAGCGCCGGCATCACCCCTGACAGCGAAGGGAGATGGACCTACGCCGTGGAGGCGTGGGCCGACCCGATCGCCACCTGGCGGCACAACGCCAGGATCAAGATTCCGGCGGGCATCGACACCGAACCGGCCCTGGAGGAAGGCGCGGTCCTGCACGAGCGCGCCGCGGCCCACGTCCCCCGCAGCGCCGGCCGGGACGCGGTCCAGGCCGTCGCGGACGCGCTGCGCGACCGCTACCGCCCGGTCGCCTCGCGCCTCGCGGCGGCTCTGACACCGCGTGTGCTGGACGTGCTGGACAGCTATCCGCTGCGTGAACTGGTCACCGCCACCCGTCCGATGGCGCTCCAAGTGGAGCGCGAGCGCGCCCTGTTCGGGTCCTGGTACGAGCTCTTCCCCCGCTCCGAGGGTGCGGTGCTCACGGAGGACGAGCCTCCCGTCTCCGGTACGTTCCGCACCGCGGCACGGCGTCTGGACGCCGTCGCGGAGATGGGATTCGACGTCGTCGCTCTGCCGCCCGTGCATCCCATCGGCGACACCTTCCGCAAGGGCCCCGGCAACGCGCTGTCCGCCGGGCCGCACGACGTCGGCTCCCCCTGGGCGGTCGGCTCGGCCGCGGGCGGGCACGAGGCCGTGCACCCGGATCTGGGCACCCTGGAGGACTTCGCGTACTTCGTGGCGCGTGCGCGTTCGCTGGGGATGGAGGTCGCACTCGACTTCGCACTGCAGTGCTCACCGGACCACCCCTGGATCAAGGAGCACCCCGAGTGGTTCCGGCACCGCCCCGACGGCACGGTCGCCGGCGCCGGGGATGCGCCGGAGCAGCATCAGGACGTCCACCAGCTCGCCTTCGACCAGGGCCCCGAAGCGTACGGGGCCCTGGTGCGTGAGACGGTGCGCCTGCTGCGTCTGTGGATGTCACGCGGAGTGCGCATCTTCCGCGTCGACAGCCCGCACACGAAGCCGGTGGTCTTCTGGGAGAAGGTCCTCGGGGAGATCAAACGCTCAGATCCCGATGTGGTCTTCCTCGCCGGGGCGTTCACCCGTCCCGCGATGACGCACACACTCGCCAAGGCCGGCTTCCAGCAGTCCTGCACGCACTTCACGTGGCGCAACACCAGCCGGGAGCTGACGGAGTATCTGACGGAACTGTCCGGCGAGGCCGCGACGTACATGCGTCCGAACTTCTTCGTCAACACCCCCGGAATCCTGAGCACCTGCCTGCAGGAGGGCGGCCGTGCCGCCTTCGCGGCGCGTGCCGTGCTGGCCGCGACGCTGTCACCGTCCTGGGGCGTGTACGCGGGCTACGAGCTGTGCGAAGCGACACCGGTACGGCCGGGCAGCGAGGAGTACCTCAACTCGGAGACGTACCAGCTGCGCCCGCGCGACTGGGACGCCGCCGAGCGCTCCGGCAACTCGATCGCACCGTTGATCGGGCAGCTCAACCGGCTGCGCCGCCGTCACCCCGCGCTCCAGCGGCTGCGCCCGCTCCGCTTCCACCACTGCGACAACGAACGCGTCATCGCATTCTCGAAAAACTGCAACCAGCCGCAGTCCTGCACCGTCATCGTCGTGGTCAGCCTCGACCCCCACAACACCCAGGAAACGACAGTGACGTTGGAGGAGGAGAGCCTTGAAAGCTTCGGTCTCACTGCCGCGCAGACCAGCGGAGCCGAGACATTTCCGGTGCGCGACGAACTCACCGGATCCACGTACCGATGGGGCAAGGACAACCACGTGCGTCTCGTACCGGGGGGCGCCTCCCCCGCGGCGCACATTTTCACGCTGCGGCCTGACCGAGCCGACCCGAGGGGGACCCACCCATGACCGTCAATGAGCCCGTCCACGACACGTTCGAGGACACACCGGCCCGGGACCGCGACCCGGAATGGTTCAAGCGGGCGGTCTTCTACGAGGTGCTGGTCCGCTCGTTCCACGACAGCAACGGCGACGGCGTCGGAGACCTGAAGGGCCTCACCTCGAAGCTCGACTATCTGCAGTGGCTGGGCATCGACTGCCTGTGGCTGCCGCCGTTCTTCTCCTCGCCGCTGCGCGACGGCGGCTACGACGTCTCGGACTACACCGCCGTACTGCCGGAGTTCGGGGACCTGGCGGACTTCGTCGCATTCGTGGACGCCGCACACCAGCGGGGCATGCGGATCATCATCGACATGGTCATGAACCACACCAGCGACCAGCATCCGTGGTTCCAGGAGTCCCGGCGCGACCCGGACGGGCCCTACGGCGACTACTACGTATGGGACGACGACGACAAGCGTTACGCCGACGCGCGGGTCATCTTCGTCGACACCGAGGCGTCCAACTGGACCTTCGACCCGGTGCGCAAGCAGTACTTCTTCCACCGCTTCTTCTCCCACCAGCCGGACCTCAACTACGAGAACCCGGTCGTCCAGGAGGAGATGATCTCAGCCCTGCGCTTCTGGCTGGACCTGGGCATCGACGGCTTCCGGCTGGACGCCGTGCCGTATCTCTACGCCGAGGAGGGCACCGA
>DATMEI010000505.1:0-4105 GCA_035556995.1 Streptomyces sp. | reverse complement strand
CCAGCTCGGGGATCACCGGCTCTTCGGGTTCCGCCGCGTCGCCCGTTCCCACCTGCGCTTCCTCTTCCTCTTGCACGTCCTGCCCGGTGTCTCTCGGCTGCTCTTCCGGCTCACTGCTCATGTCACTCGCCCCCCGTCGTCACGGCTCACTCTTCTTCAACGATCTCACCGGTCGCGGTGTTCACCGCCGGCTTGGAGGACTTCGTGACCAGGGCGGCGGCGACAGTCTCCGCCGTCTTACGGCCCACGCCCGGCACCTCGCAGATCTCCTCCACGGTGGCAGCGCGGAGCCGCTTGAGAGAGCCGAAGTGCTTTATCAGAGCCTGCTTGCGGGACGCGCCGAGGCCCGGGACCGCGTCGAGCGGGCTCGCCTTCATCGTCTTCGAGCGCTTGCTGCGCTGATACCTGATCGCGAAGCGGTGCGCCTCGTCGCGGACGCGCATGAGGAGATACAGGCCCTCGCTCGTACGGGACAGCACGACCGGGTCCGCCTCGCCCGGCAGCCAGACCTCCTCGCGGCGCTTGGCGAGGCCGCAGACGGCGACGTCGTCGATGCCCAGCTCGTCCAGCGCGCTGCGGGCGGCGGCGACCTGAGGGGCACCGCCGTCGACGACGAGGAGCTGGGGCGGATAGGCGAACTTCTTGGGCCTGCCGTTCTCATCGCGCGAGCCCGTGCCCGTGTCAGAGCCCTCTGCGGGGCTGCTCCCCGGCTGGTGGGACGGTTCCACGCCTTCGCCGCCGGTGGATTCCGCCGCCTGGCCTCCCCACTCGCCGGTGCGGCGCTTCTCCTGCAGATAGCGGCGGAAGCGGCGGCTGATGACCTCGTGCATGGAGCGCACGTCGTCCTGGCCTTCGCCGTGCCAGACCTGGGTGTCACCGACGCGGCCCTTGATCTGGAAGCGGCGGTACTCGCTCTTGCGGGCGAGGCCGTCCTCGAAGACGACCATGGACGCCACCACGTCGTCGCCCTGGAAGTGGGAGATGTCGAAGCACTCGATGCGCAGGGGGGCCGAGTCCAGGGCGAGGGCCTCCGCGATCTCCTCGAGGGCGCGCGAGCGCGTGGTGAGGTCGGAGGCACGCTTCGTCTTGTGCAGGGCCAGAGCCTGCTGTGCGTTGCGCCGGACCGTCTCCATCAGGGCGCGTTTGTCGCCGCGTTGGGGTACGCGCAGGCTGACCGCTGAACCACGGCGCTCGCTGAGCCACTTCGTCGCGGGCCCGGCCGGGTCGGGAAGCGCGGGGACCAGCACCTCCTTGGGGACCGCGTCTCCGCGCTCCTCGCCGTAGAGCTGCTGGAGCGCGTGCTCGACCAGACCGGAGGTGGTGACCTCCTCGACCTTGTCGGTGACCCAGCCGCGCTGGCCGCGCACCCTGCCGCCGCGTACGTGGAAGATCTGGACCGCGGCCTCCAACTCGTCCTCGGCGAGCGCGATCAGGTCGGCGTCTGTGGCGTCGGTCAGGACGACGGCGCTCTTCTCCATCGCCCGCTTCAGCGCGTCCATGTCGTCACGCAGCCGGGCCGCCTTCTCATACTCCATCTCCTCGGCGGCCTGTTGCATCTCCCGCTCGAGTCGGCGCAGATACGCACCGGTGTGCCCGGCGACGAAGTCGCAGAACTCCTCGGCCAGTTCGCGGTGCTCCTCCGCGGTGACGCGGCCCACGCAGGGCGCGCAGCACTTGCCGATGTACCCCAGCAGACAGGGGCGGCCGATCTGGGCCGAGCGCTTGAACACGCCGGCCGAGCAGGTGCGTACGGGAAAGGCACGCAGCATCAGGTCGACGGTCTCGCGGATGGCCCAGGCGTGTGCGTACGGGCCGAAGTAGCGCACGCCCTTCTTCTTCGGACCGCGCATGACCTGGACGCGGGGATATTCCTCGTTGAGTGTCACCGCGAGGGACGGATAGCTCTTGTCGTCGCGGTACTTGACGTTGAAGCGAGGGTCGAACTCCTTGATCCAGGTGTACTCCAGCTGGAGCGCCTCGACCTCTGTGGAGACCACGGTCCACTCCACCGATGCGGCGGTGGTGACCATGGTGCGGGTACGCACATGCAGACCGGCCAGGTCCTGGAAGTAGTTCGCGAGCCGCTGGCGGAGGCTCTTGGCCTTCCCGACGTAGATCACCCGGCCGTGCTCGTCACGGAACCGGTAGACCCCCGGGGAGTCGGGGATCTCACCCGGTTCGGGGCGGTAGCTGGAGGGGTCTGCCATGCCGGACACCTTACGTCCGTGAGCTGACATCACCTTCAGCTACCGCTCCGCTGACGCGGGGTCGGGTCACCAGCCGCGCTCGCGCCATTCCTTGAGGTGAGGACGCTCCGCACCGAGGGTCGTGTCTCCCCCGTGGCCGGGGTAGACCCAGGTCTCGTCGGGCAGTTGGGCGAAGAGTTTGTTCTCCACGTCGTCCAGCAGACTTGCGAACGCCTCAGGATCGTCATGGGTGTTGCCGACGCCGCCGGGGAAGAGGCAGTCGCCCGTGAAGAGCTGCGGATGACCGTGCGGGTCGTCGTAGACGAGAGCGATCGAGCCCGGGGTGTGGCCGACGAGGTGCCGGGCGGTCAGTTCGTTCTCGCCGACCCGGATCGTGTCGCCGTCCTCCACCAGGACGTCCGTGCCGACGGGGATTCCGTCGGCGTCGAAGCGGCCCGCGTACGTACGTGCACGGGTCGTCTCGACGACAGGGGCGAGGGCCTGCCAGTGGTCGCCGTGCTGGTGTGTGGTGACGACGGATGCGATGCCGTCGGGGCCGATGAGTTCCAGCAGCGTCTCCGGCTCGTTGGCCGCGTCGATCAGCAGCTGCTCGCCTGTCTTACGGCAGCGCAGCAGGTAGGCGTTGTTGTTCATGGGGCCGACTGCGACCTTGGAGATCATCAGGTCGGTCAGCTCGTGCACGTCGGCAGGTCCCCCGACCTGCACCTCTCCGGTGTAAGCCATGGCGCCACCCTAGACGAGTGAGGCCGAGGGTTGGCCAGTGTGCGTGAGGGGCCGATGTCCGGGCTGTACGCACCGGCGTTCGGGATGTCTCCTTTAGGGTGCGGCGCATGATCCTCGAGCCGCTGGACCCCCTGGAACCGCTGGTCCTGACCGACGGTGCGCTGTCAGGGGCCGTGCTCACCGAGATCACCGCCCTGTACGCGTCCAACCGCGAGTTCCAGCGCCTCAGCGGGGAGTTCCCCGACCCCGACGACATCCGCGTCGGGCAGGTCGCGAAGTCACTGGCGGACGAGCTCGCGCACCCGCATGCCGAGGTGCTGCTCGCGCGGTCCGCCGGGCGGCTCGTCGGGATCGTGATCACTCTGGCGCACCATCCCGACCCTGCCGAACCGGATCCGTGGATCGGGTTGCTGATGGTGGACGCGAGCCTCCACCGCTCGGGATTCGGACGGGAGTTGGCGACGCTCGTCGAGGCACGGTTCAGGCAGGCGGGACGGCAGGCCGTGCGCCTCGCCGTACTGGAGAACAACCCGAAGGCGCTGCGTTTCTGGACTGCCCTCGGCTACCTCGTGACCGGGCACAGCGAGGACCGCGAGCTGCACCGGCCGTGCGCGGTCCTGCGTAAGCGCCTGTGAGCCCCTCTCCGGGCCCCGCTCTGGGCCCCTCTGGTCCGGCTAGAGCGACGGCAGTACGGGGAGCGGGCCCCGGGCCGAGAGGCCGCTGCCGGTGCTGCGGCCCGTGAGCCAGCCGACCAGGGCCGTGGGGCTTCCGGCGACGACGAGCGTGTCGGAGCCGGCGCCTTCGGGCGCACCCGTGTGCCAGCTGCCGCCGTCCTCGGTACGGAGTTCGACGGAGACGGGCACGCCGGGGTGGCCGGAGAAACGCCGGGCCATGTTGGCCAGTTCACGCTCGACGAAGCCACCGGGCAGGTCGTCCATGCCGTAGCCGATGCCGAGGTCGACGTGGTGGAGCTCCATCTCGATCCAGCGGCGGAAGGGGATGGAATGCGCGAGGTCGGTCACACCGTTACGCAGTTCGACGGTGCGTTTCCAGCCGGCTTCGCTCTGGGCGGCGAAGGCGCCGTCGAGCCGGGCGGCGCTGTCGCGAAGGTCGTCGTGGTGGGCTCGTGCCGTGCGGTGGGCGTCGCGTTCGATGTCGGCGTCGCGGATGTCGCC
>DATMEI010000504.1:0-4614 GCA_035556995.1 Streptomyces sp. | reverse complement strand
ACCGCCGTCCTGCTGCCGGCCCTCGGCCGCGTCCGCGGACGCCTCGGCCTTGCCGTTGCCCTCGCGGCGGCTGCGGCGGCCGTCCGCGGCCTTCTCCTCGTTGGCCGGCTGGCCCGGGATGTCGATCTGCTGGGCGTCCTGCCCGCCGTCCGCGGCCGCGTCGCCCGTACGCGTCTTGGAGGTCGCCCGGCGCTTCGGCTTGGAGCCGGCGTCCTCGGCAGCCGCGCCGTCACCGGCGCCGGCTGCGTCCTTCGCACGGTCGGGAGCAGCTGACGGGGCACCAGAACCGCCGCCCGACTGCTTCTCCTTGATGGTCTCGATCAACTGGCTCTTGCGCATCCGCGCGGTGCCCTTGATGCCGAGACCGGAGGCGACTTGCTGGAGCTCGGCGAGAACCATGCCCTCAAGCCCGGTGCCGGAGCGCCGACGCTTGGGCGCAGCACCGGAGGCAGGCGCGGCTGAAGCGTCCGTGGCAGGCGCGTCGGCATTGACCGCGGATGTACCCCCGGAGGGGGCACCACCCGAGCCGGCAGGCTCGGAGGCAGCGGCGTTCACGCCCATCAGATCGGTGGTGTCGCTCACTAAGGGTCCTTCCCTGGAGCGGACGTCGGCCTGTCTGGCTCGGCGACCGGTCGTGCTGTCCGGCGACGGTCCTGTACGAGCGGACCTGGGCCGAAACGGTGGTCCCGCCTGAATATGTGACGGGGAGATCAGTTCATGGTTCGGCGTGCAACAAGGACGTGTGTGTCCTGCACGTCGGTTCCGGAGCGTGCTCGGGACTGCCAAGCAAGGCAAAGCAGCGTGGGAGGCTCCTGGAAGAAGAGGCGATCCCTGGGGCTCTGCCCTGGGGAATCACACAAGCACTGCACCCTACGGACCACCACAGAATTTCACGTGTGGACCACGAGACTGCGAGTACAGACTTGAGGTTAACACTACCGGATCCAACAAACATTCCCCCTCTCGCGGATCGTCACGCTCTTCCGGGCCTCTGCCGGCCCCGTCGAGTCGTCCGTTGTCACTGAGGTGCGCCCCGGGCCGTACCGTCCGCTTTCAGCGGCAGGACGCTGGCTCCCGCGGCGTCGAGGCTCAGCCTGTTCGCCGTCCATTGCCCGCCCGCCAGGCGGGACACCTTGTCGGCGGCACCGGCCCCCTCGGGCAGTGCGAGCACCGTGGGGCCCGCACCCGAGACAACAGCTGGGACGCCGTCCGCCCGCAGTCGGTTCACCAATTCCACGCTCTCCTTCATCGCGGGAGCGCGGTACTCCTGATGCAGCCGGTCCTCCGTCGCGGGCAGCAGCAGATCGGGACGCCTGGTCAGCGCCTCGACGAGCAGTGCGGCGCGTCCGGCGTTGAACGCCGCGTCCACATGCGGCACATGACGGGGCAACAGCCCGCGGGCGGTCTCGGTGAGAAGCGGCTTGGCCGGGACGAAGACGACCGGCACCACGGATTCCGCAGGCTCCATCCTGATCGCCCGCGCGGCGCCCGCGTCCATCCACGCCAGCGTGAAGCCGCCGAGCAGGCAGGCGGCGACATTGTCCGGGTGGCCTTCGATCTCGGTGGCCAGCTCCAGCATCGCGCCGTCGTCGAGCCTGGTCTCACCGCCCGTGGTGACAGCGCGGGCCGCCACGATTCCCGCGCAGATCGCCGCGGAGGACGAGCCGAGGCCGCGTCCGTGCGGGATGCGGTTGGCACAGACGACCTCCAGGCCGCGCGGCTGGCCTCCGAGCAGGTCGAATGCGGTGCGGAGCGAGCGTACGAGCAGGTGGTCCTCGTCGCGGGGGAGAGTTCCGGCGCCCTCGCCGGCGATGTCGACGTGCAGACCGGAGTCGGCGACCCGGACGACGACATCGTCGTAGAGACCCAGTGCGAGACCCAGGGTGTCGTAGCCGGGGCCGAGGTTGGCGCTGGTTGCGGGAACGCGCACGCGGACAGCTGCGGCGCGGAACGCGGGGCCGGCCATCTCCCGATGACCCTCCTTGTTGGTTGGGGCGATTTCCCATAGGACCGCGGCGGCGACGCCGGACCGGTCAATGACCCTGTGTGCCCCGGACCTTGCGGCCCGGATGAGGTCCCCCGGCGAACGCGGGGGAGCCCCGAAATGCGTGCGGGGGGTTCGGGGTTGCTCGGGCGTGGTTCAAGCTTATCGAAGGAAGGTTCAGTGGCGACACAGGGCGCACGGGAGGCGCACGATGCGTGTCGTAAGCGGCTTCGCGCTCCCTGGTCGCCGGCCCCTCGCATTCCTCTCTTCACCGCCCGGACGAGCCCGTCACGCGAGACCGAGACGCTCCGCTGCCGCGTCCGCGTCGATCGGTACGGTCACCGGCGGCGGTGCTCCCGCGACCGCCCAGTCCGGGTCCTTGAGGCCGTTGCCGGTGACAGTGCACACGACGCGCTGCCCCGGCTCCAGCTTCCCCTGCTCGGCCGCCTGGAGCAGTCCGGCGACCGACGCGGCGGACGCCGGTTCGACGAAGACGCCCTCCCGCTGGGCCAACAGCCGGTAGGCGCGCAGGATTTGACGGTCCGTCACAGAATCGATGAAGCCACCCGACTCGTCCCGGGCCTGCTCCGCGAGCTCCCAGGAGGCCGGATTGCCGATCCGGATGGCGGTGGCGATGGTGCTCGGGTCCTTGACGGGCTCGCCGCGCACGATGGGTGCCGCACCGGAGGCCTGGAACCCCCACATGCGCGGGGTGCGGGTGGCGGGGCCGTCCGCGGAGTATTCGCGGTAACCCTTCCAGTACGCCGTGATGTTGCCCGCGTTGCCCACCGGAAGGACGTGGATGTCGGGTGCGTCCCCGAGCATGTCGACGATCTCGAAAGCGGCTGTCTTCTGACCTTCGATCCGGTACGGATTGACCGAATTGACAAGCGCCACAGGGTACTTGTCGGACAGTCCGCGGGCGAGGGTGAGGCAGTCGTCGAAATTGCCCTCCACCTGGAGGATCTTCGCGCCGTGCACCAGCGCCTGACCCATCTTGCCCAGCGCGATCTTGCCCTGCGGCACCAGGACCGCACAGACCATGCCCGCCCGTACGGCGTAGGCGGCGGCCGACGCCGAAGTGTTGCCCGTGGAGGCGCAGATGACGGCCTGGGCGCCCTCTTCCTTGGCGCGCGTGATGGCCGTCGTCATGCCCCGGTCCTTGAAGGAGCCGGTCGGGTTGGCCCCCTCGACCTTGAGATGGACGTCGCAGCCGGTGAGTTCGGTGAGCAGCTGCGCCGGTACGAGCGGAGTGCCGCCCTCCCGCAGGCTGACGGGGGTGGTCGCGGAGCTCACGGGCAGCCGGTCGCGGTACTCCTCGATGATGCCGCGCCACTGACGGGCGGCGGCAGGCGCACCGGTGGACTCGGCGGATGCTGCGGAGGTCCCTGCCGGCGACGCCGATTCGGCGGAGGCTCCGGATTCGGCTGATGCTGCGGATTCCATGATGGTCACTGTCCTTTGACTCCCCTGCTGCCCTATTCCCCTTCGACCCGCATGATGCTGGCGACGCCGCGCACTGTGTCCAGTTTGCGCAGAGCGTCGACCGTCGCGCTCAACGCGGCGTCGGCCGCGCGGTGAGTGACGACGACAAGCCATGCTTCGCCGTCCTTGCCCTGCTGCCGGACGGTGTCGATGGAGACGCCGTGCTCCGCGAAGACCGTGGCGACCTGGGCGAGGACACCGGGTTTGTCGGCCACGTCGAGGCTGATGTGGTAGCGCGTGACCACCTCGCCCATGGGCGAGACCGGCAGCTGCGCGTACGCGGACTCGCCGGGCCCTCTGGCGCCGTTCAGCTTGTTGCGGCAGGCGGCCACCAGATCGCCCAGCACTGCGGAGGCCGTGGGTGCGCCGCCCGCTCCGGGCCCGTAGAACATCAGCTGGCCGGCTGCCTCCGACTCGACGAAGACCGCGTTGTACGCCTCGCGGACGTTGGAAAGCGGGTGGCTCAGCGGGATCATCGCCGGGTGCACGCGCGCCGTGACGGAACGGCCGTCGGAGGCGCGCTCGCAGATGGCGAGGAGCTTGACCGTGCAGCCCATGCGTTTCGCGGAGGCGATGTCGGCGGCGCTGACCTCCGTCAGGCCCTCCCGGTGCACGTCGTCCAGACGGACGCGGGTGTGGAAGGCGATCCCGGCGAGGATCGCGGCCTTCGCGGCTGCGTCGAAGCCCTCGACGTCGGCGGTCGGGTCGGCCTCCGCGTAGCCGAGCGCCGTGGCCTCGTCCAGCGCCTCGCCGTAGCCGGCGCCGCTCGAGTCCATACGGTCGAGGATGAAGTTCGTGGTCCCGTTGACGATGCCGAGTACGCGGTTGACCTTGTCGCCCGCCAGGGACTCGCGCAGCGGCCTCACCAGCGGGATGGCGGCGGCCACCGCCGCTTCGTAGTACAGGTCGGCGCCGTGTTTCTCGGCGGCCTTGTGGAGGGTGGGACCGTCCTCGGCGAGCAGCGCCTTGTTGGCCGTCACGACGCTTGCGCCGTTCTCGAAGGCGGAGGTGATGAGGGCGCGGGCGGGCTCGATGCCGCCGATCACCTCGACGACGACGTCGATGTCCCCGCGCCGCGCCAGGGCTGCCGCGTCGGTGGTGACGAGCGAGGGGTCGATGCCCTCCCGCACGCGGTCGGGACGGCG
>DATMEI010000503.1:0-3732 GCA_035556995.1 Streptomyces sp. | reverse complement strand
GACGTGCACGCGAGGGTGGCGGCGGCGCAGTTCCTCCGCGTACATCCAGTGCGTCACCGCCCTGCGTCCGTCCAGCAGTCCGGCGGCGGCCAGTACGAAGGCGCCCGAGCAGAGCGAGGCGATACGGGCACCGCGGGCGTGGGCGGCACGCAGGGCGTCGAGCAGCGGTACGGGCGGCTCGGTGCCGTTCATCATGAGCGCCGGGACGATCACGAGGTCGGCTTCGCCCAGTGCCTCCAGGCCCCGTTCGGTCTCCAGCCGCAGCCCGCCGGCGGCGCGTTGCGGGCCGGGAACGGTGCGGCACAGCGTCAGTTCGTAGTGCGGGGACTCGAAGACGGTGCAGGGCACCGCGAGTTCGAAGAGAGAGGTCTGCTCCAGCACGGTGACCGCGACGCGGACCGGCTGTGCGGCGGTGGCTTCGGTCATGGCGTAAATCTAGTGCACCAAGTCATTTACGCCAGTGGTTTGTTCGATGCCCGAAAACAAGGCTGAGGGCATGACCTCCCTACACTTCGCCCGTCCCGCCGGGCGACCGTCGGCGCACTGGCGTCTGAGCATGGCCGGGATGGGCGCCATCGGTGTCACCTTCGGCTTCGCCCGCTACGGATACGGCCTCTTCCTGCCCGACTTCCGCGCCGAGTTCGGCCTGTCCGTCTCCACGGTGGGGTTCATCGCAAGCGCGACCTATGCCGGTTACCTGGTGGCGCTGCTGCTGGTCGGTGCCCTCGTCGCCCGGCTCGGGCCGCGGCCGCTCGTCGTGGCCGGCGGGCTCTCGGCGACGCTGGGCACGGGGCTGGTGGCATGCGCGCGCGGTCCTCTGACGCTGACTGCGGGGCTGGTGCTGGCAGGGACCAGTTCCGGCTGGGCCTGGGCGCCGTACTCGGACGCGGTCGACCGGCTCGTACTGCCCGAGCGGCGCGACCGTGTCATGGGCGCCATCGCCACCGGCACAGCGTTCGCCGTCGCGGTCACGGGGCCGCTGGCGATGCTCGCTCAGCACACCGGGTGGCGCGCCGTCTGGTGCGTCTTCGCGGTCGTGTCGCTGGCCGTCACGGTCCACAACGCCCGCGTACTCCCCCGTGGCCCGCACCCGTCACGCGGCCCGCGCCCGCCGGGGGGTTCGCCGGGCGGCCTGCGTATCCGCTGGTTCCTCCGCGTGGCCGCTGTGCCGCTTTACCTGACGGCCGCACTGTACGGGCTGATGGGCGCCGTCTACTGGGCTTTCGCTGTGGAAGCGGTCTCCGCAGTGACGGGGAAGGGCAACGCCGGCGTCGGCCTCGTCGGACCGCTGTTCTGGACGCTGATGGGTCTGGCGGGCACAGCGGGTGTGTTCACCGGCCACGCCATCGGGCGCTTCGGGCTGCGCCGCGTGCACGCCGGGCTGTTCGCGGGGATGGGCGCGGCGATCGCGCTGCTGGGATTCGCTCCCGGCGCGCTCCCAGCGGTGCTCGCCTCGGCGCTGCTGTACGGGCCGTGCTTCATGGCGGGCTCCGGGCTGCTCGCGGTGTGGAGCTACCAGACCTTTCCCGAGCAGCCGTCCACCGGTTTCAGCGCCACCGTTCTCTTCCTCGGGTTCGGCACCGTCATCGGTCCGGCTGTCATGGGTGTCGCAGCGGACGCGTACGGGCTGCGCAGTGCGCTGCTCGCCACCGCCGCCCTGGCTGCGGTTTCGCAGGCAGCGAGGCCGCCCTCACCGGTGCGGCCATGACGCACGCGCCGATGCTGGACACTGGTGTCCATGTCTGTGCTTGTGCGCCGCGCTGTCGCGGCTGTGGGGGTCGTCGGTCTCGTCGCGCTCGGGTCCGTGACGGGCGCTTCCTTCGCTGCCGCCGCCCCGGCCGGGGAGGGGCCCGACTCGTTCCGTATCAAGAGCCCCCGCATCACCGAGTCCAGCGGGCTCGCTGCGAGCCGTACGCACAAGGGCATCTACTGGACGCACAACGACTCCGACGACGGCCCGTACGTCTACGCGGTGGACTCGGCCACGGGGAAGACCGTCGCGACAGTCACACTCCAGGGCGTCAATCCCCGTGATGTGGAGGCCATTTCGATCGGCCCGGGCGGCAGCGTGTACGTGGGCGACATCGGCGACAACCTGAACGGCTCCTGGAGCGAGGTGTGGATCTACCGCTTCGACGAGCCGAAGCAGCTGCGCGATGTGACCGTGACGCCCACCCGCTACACCGTGCGCTATGACGACGGCCCGCGCGACGCCGAGTCGCTGATGGTGCACCCGAAGACCGGACGCGCCTACATCGCCAGCAAGAGCCAGGAGAAGAAGGGCCGCATCTACGCCGGCCCCGAGCAGCTCTCGCCGTCCGGGGTGAACGTCTTCCGGAGGATCGCCCGCACGGAAGTCTGGGCGACCGACGGCGCGTTCTCACCGGACGGCTCCCGGCTGGCGCTCCGGGGCTACTTCGGCGGCGAGATGTTCAAGTGGCGTGACGGCAAGCCCGAAGCGCTCGACCGTCCGGTGAGTGTGCCCATGGCCGGGCAGGGCGAGTCGGTCACCTTCACACCGGACGGACGCACGCTGATGTGCGGCTCGGAGGGCAAGTCGAGCTCCGTCGACCCGCTGGAGCTGGACGGTGAGCTGCTGCCGGACAGCGTCCCGGCGAGCGACGAGAAGCCGGACGGCGCGCAGGGCGGTGACGGAGCCGCCGGGGGCGGGGACGGGCCCGCCGACCGTAACGTCGTCGTGGGCGGCGTCACCATCGCCGTCGTCGTCGGCCTGTGGATGGTGCTGCGGCGGCTCTTCCGGCGGCGCGGCTGAGCCGCTGAGCGGCTGCCCCGCTTCTCCGCTGATCCGGCTGAGTGCGCCGAGGCAACGGGCGGCCCCGCGGCGCTACTCGCCCCGCCCCTGCTGCTCGGCCCTCCTGCCGTCGACCAGCGCCTGGAAGCCGTCCAGCAGCGCCCGCAGCCCGAACTTCATGGCCTCCTCGCCGCTCATCGAGAAGGAGTTCTCCGGCAGTGCGGCGAGGTGCGGGTACGCGCCGCTGGTCATCGCCCGCTCCAGATAGGGCAGTTGAGCGGTCCAGAACTCCTCGTCCGAGAGGCCGGTCCGTTCCGTGGCCTGCTGCTGCAGTACGTACGCACGCGCCGAACCCAGCACGTAGGCGTCGAGTGCGGTGAGCAGGCCGATCTTCTCCTGGCCGTCCAGCTCCACCCCGTCCAGCGCCGCCAGCGCGGACTCCACACCCGTCAGGGAGCTGGGGCCGAGAACGGGACGCACCTGACTGACCTGGAGCAGCCACGGACTGCCTGTGTACAGCGTCCATGAACCCTCGGCGATGAACTCCATGGCGGCGCGCCAGTCCTTCCCGCGGTGCTCGGCCACGTCCTCCGCGGGACCGTTGACGTGATCGAGCATCAGGTCGAGCAGCTCACCCTTGCCGGGGACGTACCGGTAGAGCGTCATCGTGCCGACGCCCAGCTCTGCGGCGACCTTGCGCATGGAGAGCGCGGAGATGCCCTCGCGGTCGGCGAGCGCGACGGCGGTGGCGACGATCCGGTCCAGGGTCAGGCCCGGTTTCGGGCCGCGGCTGGGCTGCTCCTTGCCGCTCCAGAGCAGCTCCAGGGTGCGGGTGAGATCGCCGGTGCCGCTGTATTCCGTGGTCATGCGTGGCTCTGTTCCTGCGCTTGTTCCTGCGTTCGTGCCGGTGGCTGCGGCTGCGGTGCCGTCTGCGAGCGGGGCGGTGTCCGCATCGTGGCCGCCATCCTAAAGGCGCTTGC
>DATMEI010000502.1:0-6121 GCA_035556995.1 Streptomyces sp. | reverse complement strand
CCGAGCGAGTCGGCCAGGCTCTCGATGATGTGGAAGTTCTCGGCGCCGTTGACGCCACGGCCGCCCGAGACCACGATCGCGGCCTCGGTCAGCTCCGGACGTCCGGTCGACTCGCGCGGCGTGCGGGCGACGACCTTGGTGCCGGTCGACTTCTCACCGAAGGTCACCGACAGCTGCTCCACGGCACCGGCTGCCGGAGCGGCCTCCGGCGCGGCTGAATTGGGCTTGACGGTGATGACCGGAGTGCCCTTGCTGACACGGGACTTGGTGGTGAAGGCTGCGGCGAAGGCGGACTGGGACGCCACCGGGCCCTCGTCGCCGGCTTCCAGGTCGACGGCGTCGGTGATGATGCCGGAGCCGATGCGCACCGCGAGGCGCGCGGCGATCTCCTTGCCCTCCGAGGAGGACGGGACCAGCACGGCGGCCGGGGAGACCGCGTCGTATGCGGCCTGCAGCGCGTCCACCTTGGGCACGACGAGGTAGTCGGCGAACTCGGGGGCGTCGGCGGCCAGTACCTTCACGGCGCCGTACTCGGCGAGGGTCTTGGCGGCCTCGTCGGCGCCCGCACCGAGGTGCACGGCGACCGGGTCGCCGATGCGGCGGGCCAGGGTCAGCAGTTCGAGGGTCGGCTTGCGGACGGCACCGTCCACGTGGTCGACGAGGACAAGGACTTCAGCCATGGGGTTGCTCCTGCGGGAATGTGGGGCGGTTCTGCGGGCGGGGAGTACGGGCGCTCAAGAGGGCACTCAGATGAACTTCTGGCCCGCGAGATACTCGGCGAGCTGCTTGCCGCCCTCACCCTCGTCGTTGACGACGGTGCCCGCGGTGCGTGCCGGACGCGGTGTGGCGTCCTCGACCTTGGTCCAGGCGCCTTCGAGTCCGACCTCGTCCGCCTCGATGTCCAGGTCGTCCAGGTCCAGGGACTCAACCGGCTTCTTCTTGGCCGCCATGATGCCCTTGAAGGAGGGGTAACGCGCCTCACCGGACTGGTCGGTGACCGAGACGACGGCCGGCAGTGAGGCCTCCAGCTGCTCGGTCGCGGTGTCGCCGTCGCGCCGCCCGTTGACCTTGCCGTCGGTGACGGAGACCTCGGACAGCAGCGTCACCTGCGGTACGCCGAGGCGCTCCGCGAGAAGCGCGGGAAGCACGCCCATGGTGCCGTCGGTCGAAGCCATTCCGCACATGACCAGGTCGTATCCGGTCTTCTCGATGGCCTTCGCGAGAACCGCCGAGGTGCCCAGCGCGTCGGTGCCGTGCAGGTCGTCGTCCTCGACGTGTACGGCCTTGTCGGCACCCATGGACAGCGCCTTGCGCAGCGCGTCCTTGGCGTCGTCGGGTCCGACGGTGAGCACGGTGACCTCCGCGTCGTCGGCGTCGTCGCCGATCTGCAGCGCCTGCTCCACCGCGTACTCGTCGAGCTCCGAGAGAAGACCGTCGACCGACTCGCGGTCGGTAGTCAGGTCTTCAGCGAAGTGCCGGTCGCCGGTGGCGTCGGGCACGTACTTCACACAGACAACGATCCTCAAGCTCACGCCGGCTCTCCTACTGCTTGTCCTACGGTTCCGGTCCGTCGCTGAACCGGCACCCCGTTCAAAAATATTACTCGCCAGTACACACAGCGCGTACCCCGTACTCAAGGCCGGGAACTGTGACCTTGCCTACGCCTGCCGTACCGGAGCACAGGCCCAACTCAATCACGGCGGCTGCGCTGCACCGGAAGGTGTGACCGCGTACCGTCACGGTGCCGACACGGTGCTCGGAGCGTCAAGAAAGGCCCCGGGGATGCGAGATCAATCACGACCTGCGCCCCGGCCCTCGCCGGCCCCGCCTGCTGCCGCGCCGAGCGCCGCTATGACGTCTGCCCTGCGGGGCTGCCCGTACCCGCGGCGCACCACCCGGCCGCCGGCGTCCAGGACGAGCACGGCCGGGGTGCTCTGGATGCCGAGACGGCGGACGAGTGCGAGCTGCTCCTCCGCGTCGATCTCGACGTGGCTGACGCCCGCGACCATCCCGCCGACCTCCGCCAGGGTGCGCCGGGTGGCGCGGCACGGCTGGCAGAAGGCACTGGAGAAGTGCACGAGCGTCGCCCGCTCCCCCAGCTGCCGGAGACCGAGCGTCGCCGCGTCGAGCACCGCGTCCTCGCTCTGCCCCGGCACGGCCTCCTGCTCCTTCACTGCGCTCTCCCGTCGCTCTGCCCTCGCCGCTGTCACTTGCGCTGCCGCTGCCGTCGCCCGCGGCGGGAGCGGCGACAGCGATGTCCCGAAGTGTGCAGCACCCGCGGCGCGTACGCGCATTCCCCTCCCCCGGCTGCCCTCCGCCTCCCGTACGGGCGGCCGGCGTCGGCGGTGACAAGGATCTCGCCCGCGTACGGGCAGCGGGGTAGCCACGAACTGGCCCATCGGGAACCATCTGCGGCGTACCGCAAGTTACGCATGCGTAGGTGGAGCGGCACCCTGGCCGGAGACCCCTCCCCAGGCACCGACAGGAAAGGCATCCCGACATGGCAGAACTCGTCTACCCACCGGTGATCGCGGCAGCGCGGGCCTGGTTCAAGGCTCTCGACCTGCGCTTCGACATCGAGGGCACCGAGCATGTGCCGCAGCGGGGCGGTGCCGTCCTGGTGAGCAACCACATCAGCTATCTCGACTTCATGTTCACCGGCCTCACGGCCCTGCCCGCCAAGCGGCTGGTGCGCTTCATGGCCAAGGACGCCGTCTTCCGGCACAAGCTCTCCGGACCGCTGATGCGCGGCATGAAGCACATACCGGTGGACCGTACGCAGGGCGAAGGCGCCTACAAGCACGCGCTGAACGCGCTGAGTTCGGGCGAGATCATCGGGGTCTTCCCCGAGGCGACCATCTCCCGGTCCTTCACCCTCAAAGAGTTCAAATCGGGTGCCGCCCGGCTGGCGCAGGAAGCCGGGGTGCCGCTGGTGCCCATGGTCCTGTGGGGCACGCAGCGGCTGTGGACGAAGGGCCGCAAGCGCGACTTCGGACGCAACCACGTCCCCGTCACCATGCGCGTCGGCGAGCCCCTGCACGCCGACCCGGACGTGCCCGCGGCCGGTGTGACGTCACGGCTGCGCGACCGCATGCACGAAATGCTGGAGGCGGCACAGCGCGCCTACCCGGCGGCTCCCAAGGGACCGCACGACTCCTGGTGGCTCCCCGCCCACATGGGCGGTACGGCCCCCACCCCCGCAGAGGCGAAGTTGCTCTGACCGCCCGGCCGGACGCGCGGGTCCGCCGCACCGGTCAGATCTCAGCGGCCCATCTCCTCACGCAGCGCCGCCAGGAAACCGTCGACGTCCTCCTGGGCCGTGTCGAAGGAGCACATCCAGCGCACATCGCCGGCCGCCTCGTCCCAGAAGTAGAAGCGGTAGCGCTTCTGCAGGCGCTCGCTGACCTCGTGCGGGAGCCGTGCGAAGACGGCGTTCGCCTGTACGGGATAGAGGATCTCGACTCCGTCGACGCTCTTCACGCCCTCCGCGAGGCGCTGCGCCATCGCGTTGGCGTGACGGGCGTTGCGCAGCCACAGGTCGCCGGAGAGCAGCGCCTCCCACTGCACGGATATGAAGCGCATCTTGGACGCCAGCTGCATCGACAGCTTGCGCAGATGCTTCATCGCACGGACCGCGTCGGGATTGAGGACGATCACGGCCTCGCCGAAGATCATTCCGTTCTTCGTGCCGCCGAGGGAGAGGAGATCGACTCCCGCGGCGTTGGTGAAGGCCCGCATGGGCACGTCGAGGGCCGCTGCCGCGTTCGCGATACGGGCGCCGTCGAGGTGGACCTTCATGCCGCGCTCGTGCGCGTGCTCGCAGATCGCCCGGATCTCGTCGACGGTGTAGAGCGTGCCCAGTTCGGTGTTCTGGGTGATCGAGACGACCTGCGGCATCGCGCGGTGTTCGTCGTCCCAGCCGTGTGCTTCGCGGTCGATGAGTTCGGGCGTCAGCTTGCCGTCCTCGGTGGGCACCGTGAGCAGCTTCAGACCGCCGACGCGCTCGGGGGCACCGCACTCGTCGACGTTGATGTGCGCGCTCTCCGCGCAGATGACGGCGCCCCAGCGGTCGGTGAGGGCCTGGAGTGAAATGACGTTCGCGCCCGTTCCGTTGAAGACGGGGAACGCCTCGGCACGGGCACCGAAGTGGCTGCGGATCGTCTGCTGGAGGTGCGCCGTGTATTCGTCGTCGCCGTACGCGGACTGGTGGCCGCCGTTGGCGAGCGCGAGCGCCGCCAGGATCTCGGGGTGCGTGCCCGCGTAGTTGTCGCTGGCGAATCCGCGGACCCCGGGGTCGTGGCGGCGCTTGGCGTCGGTGGTCAGGGCTTCGGAGTCAACCACAGGCGTT
Source organism: Streptomyces sp. (assembly GCA_035556995.1). GTDB lineage: Bacteria > Actinomycetota > Actinomycetes > Streptomycetales > Streptomycetaceae > Streptomyces. Next base: position 1,773 of record DATMEI010000502.1, on the reverse strand, counting down.
TTCCGTTCACTTCCTCGGTGGGCTTGCTCCACGTCCCGGTGATGGTCTCCGCCAGTTCCTTGACGTCGGTGAAGCCCGCGAACTTGGCGTTCGGGCGGTCTGCCCGCATCTGATCGTTCACGAGTGCCTTGACGACAAGGATGGCAGCCGCCGCCGAGGGCCCCGCGTCGCCCCCGGCCTTGCGGAAGGCGTCGCCGAGAGCCAGCGTCCACGCCTCCGCCGCCGCCTTGGACGCGGAGTAGGCGGCGTTGCCGGCCGTCGGGTTGCTGGCGCCGGCCGCGCTGACCAGGAGGTAGCGCCCGTTCCCGCTGCGCTTCAGCGGGGCCTCGAAGGCGAGGGAGGTGTGCTGAACCGTGCGGACGAGCAGGTTGTGCAGCGCGTCCCAGTCCGCGAGGTCGGTCTCGGCGAAGGTCGCCGAACCCCGCCAGCCGCCCACGAGATGGATCAGTCCGTGTACGTGCCCGAACTCCTTCTCGGTACGGGCTGCCCACTCGCGGGTCGCCGCCAGATCGAGCAGGTCGACGGTTTCACCGGTGACCCTCGCACCCCCGTGTGCGAAGCGAGCTGCGTCGACGGCCAGCGCGAGCCGCTCGACGTCCGCATCGGCCGCGACGACCGTGGCTCCCTCCTCGGCGAGACGGAGCAGCGCCGCGGCGCCGGCCGGTCCCGCCGCCCCGGCGACGGCGACGACGCAGCCTTCGAGGCTGCCCTTGCCGTTGCCCTGGTATCCACGTGCCGTCGTGTTGGTCATTCCTGCTGCCTCCTGGTTTTCGACGCCCCGCCGCTCCGCTGTGATGCCCTCGCCGCTGCCGTCGCTCAGGCGGCGGCGAGCGCGGGGGTCTCCGCGGTGATGCCCTTGGTCGATGCGATCACGGAACGGAGCTTCTTCGCGAGTGCCTCATAGAACATGCTCAGCGGAAACTCGTCCGGAAGCACATCGTCCACGAGCTTGCGGGGGGCCAGGCTCAGGTCGAGCGCGTCGGGGCCCTTGGCCCACTTCGAGCCGGGGTGCGGGGAGAGGTAGGTGGAGACCAGTTCGTACGCCTTGAACCAGTGCACGAGCTTCGGGCGGTCGATGCCCGCGCGGTAGAGGGTCTCGATCTCCTCACGCAGACGGACCGTCACCTCCCGTGCGCGGTCCCAGTCGACGGCCAGCTTGTTGTCCGTCCAGCGCAGCGCCTCGTGCTGGTGGAGGTAGGCGAAGAGGAGCTGTCCGCCCAGTCCGTCGTAGTTGCGGTTGCGCTCACCGGTGACCGGGAAGCGGAAGAGGCGGTCCAGGAGTACCGCGAACTGCACGTCACGGCCCTGCGGATAGCCGTCCCCCTCCAGCCGTACGCCCTCGTGGAAAGCCGTCAGATCGCAGCGCAGCTCCTCCAGCCCGTACATCCAGAACGGCTGCCGCTGCTTGATCATGAAGGGGTCGAAGGGGAGGTCGCCGTGGCTGTGGGTGCGGTCGTGGATCATGTCCCACAGCACGAACGTCTGCTGGCAGCGCGCCTGGTCGGCGACCAGTCCCCGGGCGGCCTCGGGCAGTTGGAGGCTGGTGACGTCGCAGGCGGCGTCGATGACGCGGCGGAACCGGGCTGCTTCGCGGTCGCAGAAGATGCCGCCCCAGGAGAAGCGAGGGGGCGCCTCGCGTACGGCGACGGTCTCCGGGAAGAGCACCGCGGAGTTGGTGTCGTAGCCGGAGGTGAAGTCCTCGAAGGTGATGCCGCAGAAGAGGGGGTTGTCGTAGCGGGTGCGCTCCAGCTCGGCCAGCCAGTCGGGCCAGAC
>DATMEI010000501.1:0-7072 GCA_035556995.1 Streptomyces sp. | reverse complement strand
CGACCTTCGAGGCCCGGTACGGGAAACGGTCGATCTCGTGCGGCCGGGTGAGCCCCGTCAGCACGAGGAACGTCTCAAGTCCCGCCTCCATCCCGGCCCTTACGTCGGTGTCCATCCGGTCGCCGATCATCGCGGACGTCTCGGAGTGCGCCCCGATGGCGTTCAGACCGGCCCGCATCATCAGCGGATTGGGCTTGCCGACGAAGTAAGGCTCCTGGCCGGTGGCCTTGGTGATGAGCGCGGCCACCGATCCCGTGGCGGGCAGCGCGCCCTCCGCGGACGGTCCCGTCTCATCGGGGTTGGTCGCGATGAACCGGGCGCCGTCGTTGATCAGCCGGATCGCCTTCGTCAGCGACTCGAAGCTGTACGTACGGGTCTCCCCCAGCACCACATAGTCGGGCTCCGCGTCCGAGAGCACATACCCGATGTCGTGCAGCGCCGTCGTCAGCCCGGCCTCGCCGATCGCGTACGCCGTGCCGCCGGGCCGCTGGTCGTCCAGGAACTGCGCCGTCGCCAGCGCCGAGGTCCAGATGTTCTCGGTGGGTACGTCCAGCCCGATACGGCCCAGCCGGGCGTGCAGGTCGCGCGGGGTGTATATCGAGTTGTTGGTGAGTACGAGGAAGGGCCGCCCGGACTCCTTCAGTCGCTTGAGGAAGGCGTCAGCCCCGGGCACCGGGACCCCCTCGTGCATCAGCACACCGTCCATATCGGTGAGCCATGACTCGATCGGCTTGCGCTCTGCCACCTGCGGCTCCTGCCAGGGGTCGGTTCGGCCTCCGGAACTGGCGTACCGGTGTGACCGGCCACCACGTTCAGCCTACGGCCTGAGCGACGCCCGCCGCCCTCCTCCCCCGGCCACGCGCTCCGTCAGACGGTACGGCCGGGGACAGCCGGAACCGCGCCCGGTACGCGGCCGAAGAGCGGACCGAGGACCAGCTGCGCCGCACCGTCGGCCACCGTCCGCGCCCCCTCCGGCACGACCTCGACGCGCACACCCCCGCCCCCGCTCGCACCCGTGGGCCCGCGGGCTCCGCCGTCCGCCACACCCGCCGGGGTTCCGCGCAGCTGCGCCGTGACGCCGTCGACGTACGCGTCCGGATCGGCCAGCACCGTACGGCCGCCCAGCAGCACCCGGTCGACATCGAGCAGGCTCACGAGGTTGGCGGCACCCACGCCGAGCACACGCGCCGCCTCCCGGGTGTCACCACGCCGTACGGCCTCCAGGCACAGGGCCTCGGCACAGCCGTGCTTCCCGCACCGGCACGGAGGCCCGTCCAGTTGCAGCACCTGGTGGCCGAACTCACCGGCGCCGTTCCGCTTCCCCCTGTGGATACGACCGTCCAGCACCAGGCCCGCACCCAGTCCCGTACCGAGGTGGAGGTAGGCGAGAGACTCCCGGCCGCGCAGTGCCAGACCGAGGGCGGCGGCGTTCGTGTCCTTGTCGAGGACGACCGGCATGCCCAGCCGCCTGGCCAGCGCGTCCCTCAGCGGATACCCCGCCCACCGGGGGAAGCCGGTGACGTGGTGGAGCACGCCGCGCGCGTGGTCCAGCGGGCCGGGAGCCGCTACGCCCACACCGACGACGCTGCCCCAGCGCCCGCCCATCCCCGGGGGCTCGGCGGCCTCCGCTTCGGCCTCGGCTTCTGCTGCAGATGGGGCTGCGGCCCCGGCCTCGGCTGCCTCCGCTTCCGCTTCCCCCTCCGGCAGCTCCGCCTCGTGTTCCGCCTTCTGCTCCGGCTCCCCCTCGGCATCACGGCCGGTGTCGGACCACAGCTCGCCCTCCTCCGACACCGCCTGCCGCCGCTCACGGCCGGGAGCCCGCTCCCGGGCCGGCTCCTCGACGCCACCACCCGCCGGAGGCGACCCGGTCCACACCTCCCCCGCAGCCGCCTGCTGCCACAGCTCCCCGCCCGTGGCTCCCTCCGAGGTCGCCGCACCGCCCGCGCCCGCCCCCAGCGAGGGGAGGCCCGCACTGATCAGGCCGTGCACCGCCGACTCGACGGCGTCCAGGACCGCCTCCGCGCCCGCCCCCAGGTCCAGCGAAGCCGTACGCCCGGCGATCACGCTGCCCGAAAGGTCGACGAGTACGGCCATCAGCTGGTCACGGTCGATCTGTATGCCCACCGCATGACGCGCGCCGGGCGCCAGCCGGAGCACCGTGCTCGGCTTGCCGCCTGTCGAGGCACGTCTGCCCGCCTCCGTGACCAGCCCGTGCGACCGCAGCCGCGCGGTGATCTTGCTGACTGCCTGCGGCGTCAGCCCCGTACGGACAGCGAGCTCGTTCCGGCTCGCGCCCTCCTGGCCGGCGCTGCGCAGCAGACCGAGGACGCGGGCGGCGTTGGTTCCGTACGGCACGACGAGTTCGCTTCCGCTGGTCGTGGCGGATTCACTGGTCATGGGGGTCATTGTCCGCGCAGCTTGCGGTTACGCAACCGCGTTGCGAAAGTGGGGCCCATGGATCGTACGGAAGCAACTGCTCCTCCCCTCCGCGTCGGGCTGATCGGGTACGGCCTGGCCGGCTCCGTATTCCACGCGCCGCTCATCGCCTCCACCGAGGGCCTGACGCTCGACACCATCGTCACCGCGCACCCCGAACGGCGCGCGCAGGTGCACACCGAGCACGGCGCCGGCATGCGCACGCTCGCCACCACGGACGAACTCTTCGCACGCGCCGGCGCACTCGACCTCGTCGTCATCGCCTCGCCCAACCGCACGCACTTCGCACTGGCACGGCAGGCCCTCGAGGCCGGGCTCCCCGTCGTCGTCGACAAGCCGCTCGCCGGGACCGCCGCCGAGGCCCAGCAGCTCGCGTCGCTCGCCGCCGAACGCGGGCTGATGCTCTCCGCGTTCCACAACCGCCGCTGGGACAACGACTTCCGCACCCTGCGCGCACTCCTCGCCGACGGTGCGCTGGGCAGCGAGATCCGCCGCTTCGAATCCCGCTACGAACGCTGGCGGCCCGAGCTCAAGGGCGGCTGGCGCGAGTCCGGCGACCCCGCCGACGTCGGCGGTCTCCTCTACGACCTCGGCAGCCACCTCGTCGACCAGGCGCTGACCCTGTTCGGTCCCGCCACAGCGGTCTATGCGGAATCCGATGTACGGCGCACGGGAGCCGAGACCGACGACGACACGTTCATCGCCCTCACACACGCGAACGGCGTCCGCTCCCACCTGTGGATGAGCGCCGTCGCCGCCCAACTCGGGCCCCGCTTCCGGCTGCTGGGCAGCGAAGCCGCGTACGTGAAGGACGGGCTCGACCCGCAGGAGGCAGCCCTGCGCGAAGGCGCCCGCCCAGCCCCGGGCGAACGGTGGGGCGTGGAACCGGAATCCGCATGGGGCACCCTGGGCGACCTCGACGCGCGGAGGCCCGTACCGACGCTGGACGGTGACTACCCCGCGTACTACGCGGGGATCGCCACCGCCCTGCGCGAAGGCTCGCAGCCACCGGTCACCGCACACGAAGCGGTCGCCACCATCCGGGTGCTGGAGGCGGCCCGGGCCTCCGCGCTCGAATCACGCGTGATCACGGCGAACCTGGCCTGACAGCACCGCAGTCGACGCGACCGCCTCGCCCCCCGGGCTCAAGTGTCCGGGGTGAGCGGGGCGTTGGGTGACCGGAAAGGTCGGGTGACCGGAGGTCGGTGACCCGTCGTGCCCGGGCGCTCAGGCGTTCCTCAACTCCTGGCGCTGCCTGCCCAGCCCGTCGATCTCCAGCTCCACCACATCGCCCTCCCGCAGATACGGCTTGGGTTCCGGAGCACCCATGGCGACGCCCGCGGGAGTACCCGTACTGATGACGTCACCCGGGCGGAGCACCATGAACTGGCTGAGATACCGCACCACTTCAGCGACCGGGAAGATCTGCTCGGCCGTGGTGCCGTCCTGCTTCAGCTCGCCGTTCACCCACAGACGCAGACCGAGCGCCTGCGGATCCCCGGCCTCGTCCGCCGTCACCAGCCACGGCCCCAGCGGGTTGAACGTCTCGCAGTTCTTCCCCTTGTCCCACTGCCCGCCACGCTCCAACTGGAAGGCACGCTCGGAGACATCGTTGGAGACCGCATAACCGGCCACCGCCGCAAGCGCCTCCTCGTCCGAGTCGAGATAGCGGGCCGTACGGCCGATCACCACCGCCAGCTCCACCTCCCAGTCGGTCTTCACGCTGCCCCTCGGCACCAGAACCTCGTCGTACGCGCCGACGACCGTGTCCGGGGCCTTCATGAAGAGAATCGGCTCCTCGGGGATCGCCCCGCCCGTCTCCCGTGCGTGATCGTGATAGTTGAGCCCGATGCACACGACCTTGCCGATACCGGCGACCGGCGGCGCGGTACGCAGCCCAGCCGTCTCCAGGGCGGGCAGCTCACCGGCGGCAGCCGCCGCGTCACGTACGCGCGCGAGCGCCGCACTGTCGGAGAGCAGCGAACCGTCGATGTCGGGAACGACGCCCGAAAGGTCCCGCAGGACACCTGATCCGTCCAGCAGGGCCGGGCGCTCCGCACCCACCGGTCCCACGCGCAGCAGCTTCAAGTCCTACTCCCGGAGTTGAGGGCTTCGGCGAAGCCCGGCGGACACAGCCACCGGGCTGTCGCAAATGGGACGGCTGATCCTCCAAGAGGGAGTTCAGATCCACAACCCCGTGTTCATGTAGTGGACCGCTTGGGCCGCGAGGACGGCGTGGACCCCGCGGACGGCGTGGACCTCGTGCCGGCCGACGGACGCCCCGCACCCAGCGCCGCGCGCTCCACCGCCGCCCACGTCGTGCTGGCGACCACGTACAGCGCGGCGGCGAGCGGCACGACGGCCACAGTGATCAGAGTCCCGAAGGACAGCAGCGGCATCAGCCGGGTCATGGCCGCCGATCCCGGTCCCCCGGCACCCATCGCGCCCCCGGGCATGCCCGCCGCCGCCCCGGCCGCTGCCCCCGCCATGGCTTTGCGCGTACGCACGTACGTCCACGTCGCCACAGCCCCGACCAGCACGAAGAGCCCCGCATAGACCAGTCCGTGCCCACCGAGGACACCGCCCGCCGCCAGGGCGTCCGCCCAGCGCCCGCCCAGCGGCGCACCCAGCAACGTCTCACCCAGCAGAGCCTCATCGGTGGTGAAGAGGTAGTACATCGCGAAGAACACCGGCAGCTGCAGCAGCATCGGCAGACAACCCGCCACCGGCGAAGCCCCCTCCTTCGCCTGCAACTCACCCAGCGCCCGCCGCAGACGCTCCGGATCCTTCCCGTACTTGCGCTGCAGCTCGGCCATGTGCGGGGCCAGCCGCGCCCGTGCGCGCTCACCACGGACCGCCGCACGCACCAGCGGATGCAGCGCCAGCCGCACGCACAGCGTGAACACCACGATCGCGGCGGCCGTCGCCGAGGCACCGAAGAACGGGCCGAGAACATCGGACAGATACGCCACAAATGAACTGAAGAAAGACATGCTTGAGCCCTCCACGGGTCTCGTCGTGCCGGGTCGTCAGGTCACCGGCCGGGTCGCAACGGACCGGACCGGGAAGAGATCGGCGTGACGAGCCGCGCAGGCACAAGCCCGGCAGACACCAACCCGACGGCAGCCACCGGCAGAGGAACTCAACCGGTGAGAAGTCCGCCGACCGGGACTCGGAGTCGGGGTCGGACTCGGAGTCGGAGCCGGGGCGGAGCCGGGGGTGGAGTCGGGCAGCTCGGCAGAAGCGAGAGCGCTACGCGGCCGTCGAAACCCGGCAGCCGGGCGCCCTGGGACGCGGACGCCCCGCGGCGTCCGGATCACGCTGCGGCAGAAACGCAGTACGCCGCTCGCGGTCCCGGATCGCCGTACGGACCCGGCCCGGCGGCACCTGCGGCGCGGCAAGAGCAAGAACACCGACAACCGTCCGGCACAGCAGCAGCATCGCGGCCGTCGTCGCGGCAGCGGTCAGCGCGGTGCTCAACCCGGCCTCGGTGAGCAGGAATCCGACGAAGGTGAGCAGCAACGCGGAGAGATACATGCGCCAAGCGCTCACAGTCCTGTGGATCACGCTCAGCCTCCCTCCCTGCACGCTCCCGGCCGGCCTGGCGGCCGGAGTGAACTCGGCCTGCCCGTAAGAGAATAGCGGGAAGCACCCCGGCACCGCGTCACCGCGTCCCGCCCACCGGCACCGGCAGCCCGGCGCACTGGATAATCGGGCCCATGAGCAGCAGCGCCCACTCCCACCCCAGCCGCCTGATCCTCGCCACGCGCAACGCGCACAAGGTCACCGAAGTCCAGGCCATCCTCGCCGCCGAGGGCCTCGACCTCGAACTGACCGGCGCGGACGCCTTCCCCGACATCCCCGACGTCAAGGAAACCGGGGTGACCTTCGCCGAGAACGCCCTCCTCAAGGCCCGCACCCTCGCCCACGCCACCGGCCTCCCCGCCATCGCCGACGACTCCGGCCTGTGCGTCGACGTCCTCGGCGGCGCCCCCGGCATCTTCTCCGCCCGCTGGGCAGGCAAGCACGGCGACGACAAGGCCAACCTCGACCTGCTCCTCGCCCAGCTCTCCGACATCGACACCGACCACCGCGCGGCCCACTTCACCTGCGCGGCAGCCCTCGCCCTCCCCGACGGCACCGAACGCGTCGCCGAGGGCCACCTCCGCGGCACCCTCCGGCACTCCCCCACGGGCGCCGGCGGCTTCGGCTACGACCCGGTCCTCCAGCCCGACGGCGACTCCCGTACGTGCGCGGAGCTGACCCCCGAGGAGAAGAACGCCATCAGCCACCGCGGCCGCGCCTTCCGCGCCCTGGCCGGAGAGGTTCGCGAACTGCTGGGGTGAACTGGCACAGAACGGACGAGCCCCACCCCGGTTTCCGGGGTGGGGCTCGGATGTGCGCGAGAAGGGATTCGAACCCTCACGCCCTAGGGGCACCGCGTTCTAAGCGCGGCTCGTCTGCCATTCCGACACTCGCGCTAGCGGTGCACACCCTACTGCTATGTCCTGTCAGTCGCAGGCGAGCCCCGTCTCCGGTTGCGGCCGCACCACGTCTCGGTGGTCGCGTGACAGTTCGGGCAGAGATAGCGCAGGTTACCGAGGCGGTTGTCCCTGCGGTCACCATTCATATGATC
>DATMEI010000500.1:0-7515 GCA_035556995.1 Streptomyces sp. | reverse complement strand
AGGATGTCGCGCAGCTTCATCATCGACTTGTTGGCGAAGCCGCCGACCGCGAACTCCCGCTCCAGGTCCCACAGCGTGAGCCCGTGCTCGGTGATGTCCAGGTCGGGGTGCTTGCGCTGCTTGTACTCCAGCGGGTCGGTGTCGGCCATGATGTGGCCGCGCACCCGGTAGGAGTGGATCAGGTCGAAGACGCGGGCGGCCTTGGTGACGTCGTCGTCGTGCGACGCGTCGATGTCCTGGTTCCAGCGCACCGGCTCGTACGGGATGCGCAGCGCCTTGAAGATCTCGTCGTAGAAGTCGCTCTCGCCGAGCAGCAGCCGGCTGACGATGCGCAGGAACTCGCCGGAAGCGGCGCCCTGGATCACCCGGTGGTCGTACGTGCTGGTCAGCGTCATCACCTTGGAGACGCCCAGCCGGTTGAGGGTGTCCTGCGAGGTGCCCTGGAACTCCGCCGGGTACTCCATCGCGCCCACGCCCAGGATCAGGCCCTGGCCGGGCATCAGCCGCGGCACGGAGTGGACCGTGCCGATGCCGCCCGGGTTGGTGAGGGAGCAGGTGACGCCGGAGAAGTCCTCCATCGTCAGCTTGTTCTGACGGGCACGGCGGACGATGTCCTCGTAGGCCTGCCAGAACTCGAAGAAGGTGAGCGTCTCCGCCTTCTTGATGGCGGCGACGACGAGCTGGCGTTCGCCGTTCGGCTTCACCAGGTCGATGGCCAGACCGAGGTTGATGTGGTCCGGCTTGACCAGCGTCGGCTTGCCGTCCTTCTCCGTGTAGGAGTAGTTCATCGACGGCGTGGCCTTCAGCGCCTGCACCATGGCGTAGCCGATCAGGTGCGTGAAGGACACCTTGCCGCCGCGGGCGCGCTTGAGGTGGTTGTTGATGACGATGCGGTTGTCGAAGAGCAGCTTCACCGGAACCGCACGCACCGAGGTGGCTGTGGGCAGCTCCAGCGAGGCGTTCATGTTCTTGGCGACAGCGGCCGACGGGCCGCGCAACGGCACGTACTCCGGGCCGGCGGGCTGCTCGGCCTCGTCGCCCTCCCCGGCGCCCTTCGCGGGTGCGGCCTTGGCCGGTGCGGCCTTGGCGGGGGCCGCCTTGGCCGGGGCGGCTGCGCCCGCGGGCTTCTCTGCCGGCTTCGGGGTGGCGGGCTTCGCCGGGGCCGCCGCCTTGGGAGCGGCGGTGTCCGTCGCACCGGGCTGCGCCTGTGGCGTCCCGGGCGGGGCGGAACCCTGCTTCGACTCGTCGGCGGCTGGGCCTCCTGGACCCGGCGTGGCCTGCGCGGGTCCGGCGGCCACTCCCGACGTACCGGCTGCGGCAGCCGGTGAGGTGGTGGAGCCGGCCGCAGGGGCACCGACGGCTCCCACGGCTTCGGAGCCCGGCTTGTAATCGGCGAAGAAGTCCCACCAGGCTCGGTCTACCGAGTTCGGGTCCTGGAGGTACTGCTGGTAGATCTCGTCGACGAGCCACTCGTTTGGCCCGAACACGGCGGCGGGATCTGCTCCCTGACCGTCCTGCTGGGTCGAGACGCTCGAGCTGTTGGGGGACTGTGACGACACGGCGGCAACCGCCCTCTTCCGCGTTCCTTAGGTGGTGGACAGCGGAAACAAAGGCTACGCCCCTATTGGCGTTACTTGCAGTCCGGCCGGCCTTGTCGTCGTGCAAGTCACATCACGCGACCGGTTTCAGCGCAAGATCTGGCGGGAAACAAACAGGGTTTGCCGCAGTACGGAACCGGGGGCCCCGGTTCCGGCGTCCTACACCCGCGGCTTCCTGCTGGTTTCCTGCTCACCCCACCTCAGCGGCGCTGCCGCTGCTTCGAGCGTACGTCAACCCGGCGACTCGTCGAGGCCCGGAAGTGTGACCTGGATACGGCAGCCACGAGGGGATTCGGCCACCCGTATCCAGCCCCCGTGAAGATCGACCGCCCACCGGGCGATCGCCAGGCCCAGGCCCGTACCGCCGTCGCCGCCGCCCGCACCGCCGCCGGCGCGACGTGAGGACGCCTCGGAGCTCTTCGTGCGGTTGAAGCGCTCGAAGACGCGGGCGCGCTCCGACTCGGGGATGCCGGGCCCCTCGTCCAGCACCTCCACCTCGAGGCTCTCCTCGTTCGTGCCGGTGCGGGCCCGCACCGTGACGCGGCCGTGCGGCGGGCTGTGCTTGACCGCGTTGTCGATGAGGTTCGCGACGACCTGATGCAGGCGCTCGGCGTCCGCGTAGGCAGTCAGTTCGGGCGGGGAGACATCGAGGTGGAGATGGACGTCCGTACGGGAGTGGCCCTGGCCCTTGCTCATGTTGGCCTCTTTGAGCACCCCCGCCAGATAGGGCCACACCTCGAAGCGCCGCGCGTGCAGCGGTACGACACCGTTGTCCAGCCGCGACAGGTCGAGCAGGTGTGCCACCAGCCTGCCCAGCCGGTCCGTCTGCTGGAGCGCTGTGCGCATTGTCTCCGGGTCGGCGTCGGAGACACCGTCCACGACGTTCTCCAGCACCGCGCGCAGCGCGGCGATGGGGGTGCGCAACTCGTGCGAGACGTTGGCCACCAGCTCCTTGCGGTGCTGGTCGACGGCTTCCAGATCGGCTGCCATCAGGTTGAAGGTCTCCGCGAGCTCGCCGAACTCGTCGCGCCGGTCTCCTCGTACACGCCGTGAGTAGTCGCCGTCGGCCATGGCCCTCGCCGCGTCCGTCAGCTCATCCAGCGGCGCCGTCAGCGACTGCGCGACGAACTGGGTGATCAGGAGCGAGGCGATGATCGAGATGATGGTGATCACCCGCAGCTCTGTCGCGGAGTTGACCGCGAAGAGCGCGAGCAGCGTGGTGATCACCACCGAGACGATCACGAGCGCGCCCAGCGCCGCCTTCACCGAGCGGTACGGGTCGAGCGGACGCAGCCCCTCCCACAGCCGGTCGATCCAGCCCATCCATACGGGCTCCCAGCGACGGCGCAGCCGCTTGTTCAAGCGGCCCAGGCCGCGCAGGACGAGCCCCAGGAACGTCCGTGTCGCACGGAGCGCGCGCGTGGCCCCTACCGCGCGGTCGGTATGGGAGGAGGCCGCGGAAGGAATGTCAGGCACCTCTGTCACGTCGGGCCGCCACCGTCAGTACCCGTCGGCGGCGGACGTCGGAGAGCCTCCGGCCGCCGTCGACGAGGCGGACGCCGGTGCGGACGTGTCCGATGAACCCGAGGAGCCCGACGAGGGCGTCTCCAGCGCGTAGCCGACGCCGTGCACCGTACGGATGCGGTCGGCGCCGATCTTGCGGCGGAGTGCCTTGATGTGACTGTCGACCGTGCGCGTACCGGAGGCGTCCGCCCAGTCCCACACCTCGGCGAGCAGCTGCTCGCGCGAGAGCACCGCGCGCGGCGAGTGGGCGAGGCAGACCAGCAAGTCGAACTCGGTGGGCGTGAGATGCACGTCCTCGCCGGTGACCCGGACCCGGCGCTGCGCGTGGTCGATCTCCAGCTCGCCGAGGCGGAGTATCCCGCTGCGCGGGGTGTGCGCGGCGAGAGTGGCCCGCTCGACGCGGCGCAGCAGCACGTGCACCCGCGCCGCGACCTCGCGCATGGAGAACGGCTTCGTCATGTAGTCGTCCGCCCCGACTCCGAGCCCGACGAGCATGTCGGTCTCGTCGTCCCGTGCCGTGAGCATCAGTACCGGGACCGGCCGCTGTGCCTGCACCCTGCGGCAGACCTCCAGCCCGTCGAAGCCCGGCAGCATCACGTCGAGCACGATGAGGTCGGGCTGCCAGGCCTCGGCGGTGTCCACCGCGGCAGGGCCGTCGCCGGCCGTCTGCACCTGGAATCCCTCGGCGCGCAGCCGCATCGCGATCGCGTCCACGATCGTCGGATCGTCCTCCACGACCAGAATGCGGCGCTGCGCGCCAGGGGTGGTCGCCGCGGAGGCGTTGTTGCTTTGTGTTGGTGTGATGTTCTTCTGGTCCATTCGACCCCGCCCCTGCATGGCCCCGTGGCTTGTTTGTGTGCGTGCTTGCAGCAGCGTAAGGGGCTTGTGTCGGCTGCGGCTATGCCGGTTTGGTTGCGAAGTGGACCACGTCGGGGACGCCTCGGGCGACGGGGATCTCTTGTGTGCGAACCCCCGTGAATCCGGCATTGCGCAATGCGTCCTCGAATGTCGGCGCGAACTGAGCCGCCCAGACGGCCAGTACGCCGCCCGGCGCCGTTCGCGCTCTGCACGCGGTCAGTCCGGCGGGGGAGTAGAGGCATCCGTTGTCCTCCGTGACGGTCCAGCCGGGTCCGTTGTCGATGTCGAGGCACAGCACGTCGAAGAGGTCGCCGCCGGTACGTACGTACTCCACGAGGTCCGCGTGCACGATCTCCGTACGGGGGTCGCGCAGCGCCTCGGCCGACAGCGTCGAGAGCGGGCCGCTCCCGCGGTGCCAGTCGATCACCGCCTCCTCGCGCTCGACGACGGTGATGCGCGCCCAGGCGGGCTCCGCCGCGGCGGCGGCGAGGGAGAAGCCGACGCCGAGTCCGCCGAGCAGCAGGCGGGGCCCGTCGGGTGAACGGGGAGGCGGGGCGAGATGGCCTTCTTGTGTGAGGGTTGCGGCAATTTCCGGCCGGTTCTGCGCACGCAGCTCCTCCAACGCCGCCCGTACGAGCAGCCGCTCGGACCGTCCGTCTGAGGTGTCCATCAGGAACGTCCCGTTGGCGATGATCTGCAGCAGCTCCCCGTGCCGGCGGAGTACGACCTCGCCGTACGGGCCGTCGCGGCGGTCGAGGACCAGGGGCGGCTCGGTGTCGTACGTCGGCTCCATCCGCCCATCCTCCACCCGGGCAGGTGGGCAGGGCCGTCGAATTCTCCGGCTGCCGGCGCCCGCCGTCGTGATGCAGGAGCGGCGGGCCGGGAGAGGGACCCCGGTCCGCCGCTCCTGCCGGGACGTTCGGCTGCCGCCGGTCACCGTGAGGGGCTGATCAGCCTGCGTTCCCCTTCGTGAAGTCGTTCGTCCACCACTTGCCCCGGCCCTCGTGTGCGTCGAGTTTGCTCTCGACGATGGGCTGCCCGGTGTCGGCCGCGAACTTCATGACGTTCGAGATGCCCTGTTCTGTGAGCTGTCCACGCGGCTGCACGCCGGGCCTGAGATTCTTGAGCGACGCTTGCAGCATGCCGGTGGAGACCTTCTTGTACGTCGACTTCCGCAGCTTGGTGACCACCGCGTCGGGCTTGTCGAGTATGAGGTCGTTCGCGCGGTTGAACGCACCCGCGACGGACTTCACCAACCGGGGGTTCTTCTCGGCGAAGTCCCTGCGCGTCACCAGAAGGACGTGGGAGAAGCCCTTGAGTTCGGGTATTTCGGTGCCCGGCCTGACGAGAACCTTTCCGTAGCCGCCGCGCTCGGCCACCTTCCCGTTGGGTGCGGTGAGGACGAACGCGTCGAAGCGGTCGTTCTGCATACCGGCCTGCAATGCGGAAGGCGGACCGCCGTTGAGTACCTTGATGTCCTTGTCCATGTCGAGCCCGCCGCGCTTGGCAAGCCACTTGGCCGCCTTGTCCTGGGCGCCGCCGAGCGCCGAGACGCCGATTCGGGCTCCCTTGAGTGCCTTCAGGCGCTTTTCCAGCGGGTCGCCGGGTGAAATCCCCGCCTTGGCGGCGAATTTCTTGGAGACGGTGAGCTCCAGCGACATCTGACTCATCACGGAGTAGACGATCTGGTAGTCACCGCTCTTCTTGGCCAGCGCCACGAGTGGCGCTTCGGAGCCCACAGCGGCGAAGTTGACGTTCCCCGACTCCAGCGCGGCGAGGGCGGCCGTGTCACCACCGCCTACTTGGACGCGCTCCGACTTGATCTTCTCCTTCGAGAAGGTGTCGAAGGCGTGAGCGACGTCCAGGGTGACGTACCCGAGCGTCGGCTGCACCTGCGCGATGGAGGCGTTCTTCGTCTTGCTTCCCTGCGACGATCCGTCGCCGGGGACCGGCGCGCATGAAGTCGCGAGAACTGTCGCGAGCGCGACAGCACCGAGCACTTTCGTTACTCGCATTTTCTCTTCCTCCCGGCTCAAGCCGACGGTGAACGGTCGTGGGACTGCGGCTGCCACCGAAGGGCACGCTTCTGTACGGCGCTGAGCAGCAGGCTCCCCAGCAGGACATAGAGGAGAAGGATGATCACGCCTGCGAAGACGCCGGCCGGGTCGAAGTTGACCGAGGACTGGTACATGTAGAGGCCGAGTCCGCTCGACGCCGAGCTGAACTCGCCCACCACCACGCCGATGACGCTGTACGGCAGAGCCGACCGCAGGCCAAGCACGATGTGCGGCAGGCTCGCAGGCAGGTACACGTACCTGGTGAGCTTGCGGCCCTTGACGCCCATGACGTCGGCGACGTCGAGGAGTTCCCGGTCCACCGAGCGCACGCCGAAGTAGACGTTGAAGAACACCATGAAGAAGACCATGGCGCCGGCGAGTGCGATCTTCGAAGAGACGCCCACGCCGAACCAGATGATGAAGAGCGGAGCGAAAGCGATCTTCGGGACGCCGTAGAAGGCCAGAATGTACGGCTCCAGCATTCGCGCCATGAGGCGGGACCTGCCGAGGCTGTAGCCGACCATGATCCCGACGAGTGCGCCGATCCCGTAGCCGAAGACCAGCTCGGTGAACGTCGTCTGCAGGTGCGGAAACACCTCGCCCGAGGCGAACAGGTCGTAGAGGCGCTGCACGACGTCGGTCGGACTGCTGACGTACGCCTTCCTGATCAGCCGGTCCGAGGCGTACTGCCAACCCAGCACGAGCACCACGCCAGGTATGAGGGGAAGCAGGCGCCCCGCGAAGGGGAGCAGCCGCGGACCGCGCTTCGTCGCGGGAGGCGTCGCCTCGACGCGGTCCCGCGCACTGTCAACCACGGTCATCGCTGATCACCTCCGAGCGGAACAGGTTCCACACGCGGTCGTAGGTCTCGACGAACCCGGGCATCGAGTACGGCTCGAAGACGTCCCGGGGCCGGTCCAGTCCGATCGGCACCTCTGCCTTGACGACGGTGGGCTGCCTGCTGAGCAGGACGATGTGGTCGGCCAGGGTCACCGCCTCCTGCAGATCGTGCGTGACGAAGACGACGGTCTGTTCCTGCTGCTCCCACAGCCGCAGCAGGTCACCGTGCATCTGCATGCGTGTCTGCGCGTCGAGGGAGCCGAACGGCTCGTCGAGCAGGACCACGGGCGGGGAGTAGATGAGCGTACGGACGATCGACGCCCTCTTCTGCATGCCGCCGGAGAGCTGGTGCGGGTAGTGGTTCTCGAAGCCGGTGAGCCCGGCCAGTTCCAGGTACCTGGCGACCAGCTCCCGCCGCTTCTCCTGCGTCACGTCCCGGACGATCAGCGGGAGTTCGACGTTCTTGGCGAGCGTCATCCAGGGGAACAGATTCGCTTTTTGCGTGATGTAGCCGATTTCGCTCCGCGCCCCGGAGACGTCGTCACCGCGATAGCGGACGGCGCCCGAGGACGGTGCGTCGAGCCCTGTGGCCATCTGGAGCAGGGTGGACTTGCCGCATCCGCTGGGCCCGACGATGG
>DATMEI010000499.1:0-2715 GCA_035556995.1 Streptomyces sp. | reverse complement strand
AGCTGGACTTCTTCCTCGATCGCCTCACGACTCGCCGGGTCATGCTCGTCGTCCTCGCACCGGGTATTGACGTCTGCCGATATCGCAACACGATCAGGGATCCACGCGACCGGTTCGATTTCGACGGCTACGAAGCCCTCGACGCTGACATGAAGCGCGAGTTCGGCGATGTCGGCTGGTGGTTCGAGACGGCGGCCCTCACTCCCGAGGAGACCGCCGACCGCATCGTCCGCGAAGCCTGCCACCGCGCCTCCCTGAACTGACTCCCGCCCAGGCACACTCTGTGTCGTCTTCGGGCCGCCTGGAACACGTCGGCCGCACATGGCGCTTCGTCACGCTCCCCGACCGGGATGCGCCGCTGATCCCCGGAACAGAGACCGCGGACCGTCCTCGCGTTCAACTCCGCACGGGCGTACCGACATTGATCCGTCTCCACAGGGAACTGCACATCTGTCGCTGACAGGCGGTCACGCGCCGGCCCGCGGGGCGTCCTCCTGCTCGCTGAGCCACCGGCGGCCCGCTGAGACCTTGTCGAGGACCCTGGGTGACCCGCGCAGTCGCCCGGCGAGAGCATCCACCACCACGCGGAGGCAGCCGGTGTCCGCAGAGCGGGCCCTGAGATATGCCGCGGCGAAGGCGAGTTGGCCGGTGAACACGCGTGCGTCGTCCACGAAGACGGCCGCTGCCAGGGAGTCCAGCAACCGGCCGAGGAACTCGGCATCCTCGTCGCGCTCCGCGCCCGAGGGTCCCTGCAAACCGGCGAGCACGTCACGCAGTGCGGCCGTCGAGCCTACGGCCCTCGTAGGCGGCCTCGAAGCGCTCCGCTCCACGGGCGGCTGCGCGAGCGAGCGGAACTGCCGCCGACGCGCTCACGGGCTCGCCCGGGCGCAGCCGGGGGAAGAGGCGGGCGGCGGCACGATTGAACCCACGCACGGTCTCCCCGGCCTGGTCGCATATCACGACGGCCTCGTCGACGAGATCCAGTAGCTCGCCCAGTGGCACCGGCGTCTGCACCGATGCCTCCCCGCCGTCACCGCCGTCCCCGCCGTCATCGTCGTCCGTCATCGACCCGGCCACCGTCTCTTCCGTGGTCCGCCACTGCGCCGATTTGTCCTGGTATCCCCCTCTTGTTCAGTTTGCTCCCTGGCGGCTGTGTGAGTAGCTCGCGCGTCGCCCGTACGGGCGACGCGGCGGGGCCTCGTGCGACCCGGGACTCCGTCCGACGGCCCCGGCGACCGTGAGGGGCGCACGCGTTATTGACGGCGCGGTGGAGATGAGGGTCCGTGATCGCCCGGTAGCGGCATCGCGACCGCTCCGGAGGTTCTCCCGTCGGGAAGCGCGATGAGTTTTCGCGGGCCGCGCGGTCTCAACCGGTCCGAGGCGGCAAGCGTCCCGGGACTGAGGGAGGGCAGTGCACCGTGAGGTTGATTCTGCAGGAGTTCCTGTCGCTGGACGGCGTGGCGCAGGGTCCCGGGTCCCCGGAGGAGGACACCAGCGACGGGTTCACACAGGGAGGCTGGCTCGTGCCGCACCTGGACGACGACTTCATGCGGATCGTCACGGGCTGGCTCGGCAAGGTGGACGCGTTCCTGTTCGGGCGCCGCACCTATGTCAACTTCGCGCGTGACTGGCCGAAGATGAACGACCCGGACGACCCGGTCGCCGCGAAGCTCAACGGCCTGCCGAAGTATGTCGCCTCCCACAGCCTGACCAAGGCCGACTGGCATCCGACCACGATCCTCTCCGAGGACGTGCTGGCCCAGGTCGCCGAGTTGAAGCAGCAACCCGGGCGGGAGCTGCAGATCCACGGCAGCGCCCGCCTCGGCGCGTCGCTGCTGGCCGCCGGACTGGTCGACGAGTTGCGGCTGATGATCGCGCCGGTGGTCGTGGGCGGTGGCCGGCGGCTGTTCCCGGACAACGGCGCCCCGGCCGGGCTGCAGCTGCTGAGCAACGAGACGACACCGAGCGGAGTCACGGCCCAGGTCTATGAGCCGACAGGGCTGCCCGAGTACGGGACCTACGAGGCCGACGCGGACTCCTGAGTGGGCGCTCTGCGGGTCTCGGGTTTCTCCTGGCCCCACTCGCAGATCCGAGCCGTGGCGAGCAGGCCACCGCGCGGGGCGAAGTCCAGGTACATGGACGTCAGTTGAGTCCCTTTGTGCGGCCGGAGAGTTTGGACGCGACCCGTCGGGCCTCTCTCGACTGTCCGAGGTGACTCAACGGTGAGGGAAGCCGAGAACGCTGCTCAGCTCAGGCTGACCGGGATGATCGCCTGCTCGTCGTCGAAGAAGAACCATGAGCCGCCGGTGGCGAAGTTGGGCACGTCGGCGACGGTGGCTTGCCCCTCCGGGCTTGCCAGGATCGCCTCGATGGCTTCGCGGGACTCTGCGTACAGGCCGACGATCATGTAGTAGGGCGGTTTTTCGCCGCCCTCAGTGGCCTCGCAGTGGCCGATCGTCCAGCCGGTGAGCCCCTTCATCTTCTTGGCCAGCGGGACGTGCGTGTCCGTGTAGTACTTGTCGAAGGCCACGGGGTCCTCGGGGTGTCCGTAGAGGACGGTCAGTCGGTACATGTGGCGCTTCTGCCCCTTCCCTGTCGTCTTCCTGTCGTCCGCGTTCCTTGAACCGACGTGCCTGGTCTGTGCCTGCCACCCAGGGGCATTCCGTCGAGGACGCGCCGAAGTAGCCGAACCAACAGGTACGCCGCGTCGGCAAC
>DATMEI010000498.1:0-11698 GCA_035556995.1 Streptomyces sp. | reverse complement strand
GCATCGCCGTGCCCAAGGGCTACGAGAGCCTGAGCAACGGCGAGCTGGTCTCCGAGGAGCCGGAGGGCAAGTGGACCCGCTCCAACTGGCGTTCCAGCAAGCCGCAGGCGACATATCTCGCGACGCTCGCCGTCGGCGAGTTCGACGTCACGAAGAGCACCACCGAGAGCGGCATCCCGGTCGTCAACGCCTACAGCAAGAGCCTCGGGGACGAGGACGGTTCCGCACGTGCCAGCGTTGAGCGCACCGCCGAGATCACGGACTGGCTGGAGGGCGTCTTCGGCCCGTACCCCTTCAACTCCGTCGGCGGCTATGTGCCCGACACCGGGGCGCGCTTCGCACTCGAGACCCAGACCAGGGCGTTCTACGGCAACGAACGCTTCAAGGACGGTACGGACGTCCCCGTCGTCGTACACGAGTTGGCGCACCAGTGGTACGGCGACAGCGTGTCCGTACGGCAGTGGAAGGACATCTGGCTCAACGAAGGCTTCGCCACCTACGCCTCATGGCTGTGGTCGGAGGAGCAGGGCGACGGCACGGCTCAGGAACTGGCCGAATACGCCTACGCCTCCTACCCCGCGGACGACGAGTTCTGGACGGTCGAGCCGGGCGACCCGGGCGCGGAGAACCAGTTCCACTCGGCGGTCTACGACCGTGGTGCGATGACGCTGCAGGCGCTGCGCAACGAGATCGGCGACAAGGACTTCTTCGCCGCCCTCAAGGGCTGGCCGTCGGAGCACACTTACGGCAACGCACGCCTGAAGGACTTCGTGAAGTACGCGGAGAAGGTCTCCGGCGAGCCGCTCGGGGAACTCTTCGAAACCTGGCTGCACACGCCCTCGAAGCCGGAGGAATCGGCCCTCGGGGGCCCGCGGAACGGCTCGGAGCGCGAGGCCGGAAAGCCCGCACAGCCGAAGTCGTGGCAGAAGATCAAGGCTGTGAACGGCGCCCACCGTCACTGAACCGGACACGGCCGCTGAACGGCACAAGACCCGGCCCCCGAAGGCACAACGCGCCTTCGGGGGCCGGGTCGTTCAGCTGTACGCGCGTCTCAGGCCGTACCCGGCGGGACCGGCTTGATCAGGGCGAACGTGGCACCCTGCGGGTCCTGAACGACGGCCATACGGCCCGCCATCATGTCGAAGGGCGGCACGAGCACGGAGCCGTTCGCCCTGATGAGGGCGTCGACGGTGCTGTCGACGTCGTCGATCGCGAAGTACGTCATCCAGTGCGGGGGCGTGCCGGGGGGCGAGTTGTCGAGTCCCTGCATGCCGCCGACCGTACGGTCCCCGACCTTGAGCGCGTAGTAGCCGGGCGCGCCCTCCATCGTGGTGGTCCGGATGCCCAGCCTCCTGTAGAACTCCCCGGCGGTCTCCAGGTCGGAGGTGTTGAGCTCGCTCCAGACCACCGCGCCGTGTTCGTTGACGACCTGCGAGCCGGTGAACTCCTTGGCCTGCCACAGTCCGAACACCGCGCCCGTGGGGTCGGCGGCGACGGCCATCCTGCCGAGGTCCATCACGTCCATGCCCGGCACCATCACCGTGCCGCCACTGTCCATGATGGCCTGCGTGCTGGCCTCGACGTCGTCGGAGGCCAGATAGGCGGTCCACGCGGTGGGGGGTGTGGGCCCGCCGTCCGGGGACATCGCGGCCATGATGCCCGCGACGGGCTTGCCGTGCAGGGTGCAGACCGAGTAGCCCCCGGTCTCGGCGGGCCCGATCTCACCCTGCCAGCCGAAGAGATCGCGGTAGAAGTCGAGGGCCGCCTGCTGGTCGGGGACCATCAGATCGACCCAGCAGGGGACACCGGGCTCATAGCGGTCGGTTACCTGGGGCATGACAGCTCCTTATGGGTACTCGGTCCCGGCCACTGTGCCGGAGAGGGGTGTCCGTGCCCTCTCTCGCCACGCCGCCCCGGGACCGCGCCGCTCCCGAATTCACCCGCATTCCCTGAGCCGTGAGCAGCCGGGTGTCAGGGGTCAGGTTGCGCCTCGCGGCGTCAGGCGTCAGGCGTCCGCGGCGGACGCCTCGCGGTGCTCCTTGCGCGCCTCGTACGCCAGCGGCAGGTACCGCAGCCGCTCCGGCAGTCTCGGGACCACCGTGCGCACCACCCGCCCCAGCCGCCTCAGCCGGCGCTCCTGCCGCTGCGTCCAGGGCAGACCGATCGCGTCGCGGGCGTCCGGCGGCATCATGCCGATGGTGACGAAGCGCCGGAAGCGGGTGAAGGCGGGACGCAGCACGGGCCACAGCAGCCGCAGGACCGCACGCACGGCGCGCGGACCGCGGTCGGGCGGCGGCACCGGCTGGTCCGTGGCGATCAGCTCCTCCACGACGAGGGTCTTCTCCAGCTCCTCGGCGAGGATCCGCCTGTAGTACGGCCAGAACTCCTCGATCGTCTGCGGCATGTCACGGTCCTCGATGCCGAGGATCCGCCCGACCTGAAGCCACTCCGCGTACAGCCGGCGTTCCTCGGCCTCCGAGTACGGACGGCTGCCGAGGTAGCGCTGAGCGTGCCGATAGACGGGGAAACCGGTGGCGTGCACCCACGAGTAGTAGGCCGGGGTGAGGGCGTGGTACTCGCGGCCGTGCGCGTCGACGCCATGGATCGACCGGTGCAGTCTCCGCAGCCGCCGGCCCTCCTCGGCGGCCTTCTCACCGCCGTACACCCACAGTTGGACGCTGGTCAGGGACCGCTCGCCGCGTCCCCAGGGGTCGGTGCGGAAGACCGAGTACTCATCGACGCCGGCGCTGACGGCGGGGTGCGCGACCTGCATGGTCAGGGCGGCCGGCAGTGTCAGCAGCATCCGGGTCTCGCCGGCGAGGTCCCACAGCATGCCGCCCGGCGGGGGCGGCTCGGGCTCCTCGCGGACCCGGCTGGCACCCTCGCTGCTTCTGCTGCTGCTTCTGTTGCTGCTGCTCACCTTGTTCATGATGCTCCCAGCTGTGCGCGCGTGCCTGGCCGGGCGGCGGGGCCTTTCGTGGCCCGGTAGGCGATGGACATCGACCCCGCGATCCGCAGGGGCGCGGTACGCGGCAGAGCGATGCGACGCAGAGCCTGACGAGCTCTTCCCTCGGGAGACATCCATGGCCAGACTGAAGGCGACGGAACTGGCAGAGCACGCCGCCCTGGAAGGCATGCAGATGATGGGCGGTTGCGGCTGTGCGATCGAATACGACATGGAACGGCATTTGCGTGCGGCCGTGGTCTCCACGGATTGCGGCGGTACGAGCGAGATTCAAAGGGACATTATCGGCAGGAGTTACGGGCTCTGACGCCTTCGCAGAGCACGCGGCAGATCTGAACAGCCGGACGTAGGTGATCGATTGATCAGTCGTTTTCGGCCTGCGGCTTTAAATGATCGCTGCCTCCCCTATATTGGTGCGGCGCTGACGGCCTGTTGCGGCTCACCCCTCCCTGCCCGGACCTGTCCACAAGGACCCTGATTGATGACCCCCGAGATCTCCCCACCCTCCAAACCGTCCCCCCGCGGTGCCACGGCCCGTGGAGCCGGGCAGTCGCCGAGAACGGGGACGGGCACCGCTCTCGCCTTTCTGATAGCCGTGCTCGTCACGGGCCCCGCGTGCCTGTACGCCGTCTACGCGTCACCTCTTTCCATACGCCCGGGCGTCGCGTGGGGCAGCGGTGTCGCAGCCGTACTGCTCAGCACCGCGGTCGCGACAGCCACCCGCGGCATCCTCATCACCCGCCGGCTGCGCGCCGCCGGCAAGCGGAAGGACGAGGAGGCCGATGCGGAGCGGGCGGTCTCCGCCCACTTCGCGGACGTGATCGTGCCGATCCTGGTGGAACGGCTTCGTTCGGGGGCGTCCGCGCAGACGGCTCTCGCGGCCGTACCGACAGTCGCCAACAGCACCCACCAGCGGGTCCTGCACCTCCTCGCCAACGAGGTGCACCGCGGCGAGGGCATGCGCGCCGCCGCGATGGCCGCCTGCGCCAACGCCGCAGGGCGTGTGCAGGCGCTGGCCACGAGCATGGCGGCGGATCTGCGCGAAATGGAGCACAAGTACTCCGACGAGGACGTGCTCGGCGATCTGCTGCACCTGGACCACCGCACAGCCCAGACGGGACGGCTGGCGGACTCCATCGCCGTACTGACGGGCGCCCGTACCGGGCGGCGCTGGGCCAAGCCCATCGTCATGGAGAGCATCCTGCGCGGCGCGATGGGCCGTATCAGCGGCTACCAGCGCGTGACGCTGCACTCCTCGTGCGAGGTGGCCGTCGCCGGACACGCAGCCGAGGGGGTGATGCACGCGCTGGCCGAACTGATGGACAACGCCGCGAACTTCTCCCCGCCGACCTCCGAAGTCCACGTGTACGTCGAGGAGGCCTCGGCCGGTGTCATTATCACCGTCGAGGACGGCGGCCTCGTCATGGGTGACGTCGCTCTGCAACGCGCGCAGCAGGCCGTGTCGTCGGAGTCCCTGGACCTGACCAACCTCTCGGGCACACGGCTCGGTCTCGCCGTGGTGGGGCGGCTGGCCCGCAAGCACAACCTCTCCGTCTCGTTCCGGCCGTCCGCGCACGGAGGGACCGGGGTGCTGCTGATGATTCCCCAGACGCTCATCACCCAGCCCAAGCGAGAAAGCCAGCCGGCCACGACGCGGGAGACCCCTGCCGCGGAGCCTCGTTTCCCGGGCGGGAACAGCCGTGCCGAGCGCACCGAGCCTGCCGGGCACACCGACCGTACGGAGCGGCGAGAGCACGTCGCGGCGGTCACGGAGCGCAGCGCGGAGATACCCGCGCCCCGCCCCGAAAGCGCCGGGCAAGCGGGTGAGTTGCCCAAGCGCCGGCGGGCGGCCGCGAGTGAATCCGCGCCCCCTGAAGCGGAGCCCTCCCCCGAGCACGCTCCCGCCGACGGGACCGGCGGGGAGACCGCAGGCGAGACCGGCGGCGGACTGCCCAAGCGCCGCAGGGGACAGACTCTGGCCGCTGCCCAGCAGCGCAACGCATCTTCCGACGCCGACCGGGCAGCAGAACCCGTGCGATCGGCTGAGCAGTCCGGCTCCCGGTTCGGCGCCTTCCGCCGTGCCATGCAGGGCGGTTCGTCGTCGCAGGATCAGAAACCCGACGACGCTTCTTCCGTGTCCCCCTCCCCCTCCTCGTCCCGCCCGGAGGACAACACCGAATGATCACCGACGGCAAGCTCGACTGGCTGCTGGAGAGTCTGCTTCGACGGACGCCGGGCACACGGCACGCCCTTGTGCTGTCCCGAGACGGACTCAAACTGTGCAGCTCCTCCGATCTCAGTGTGGACCAGGCAGACCAGCTGGCTGCCATCTCCGCGGGCATCCAGAGCCTCTCCCACGGGGCGTCCGTGGAGTTCGGCAACGGCAGCGGCGGCGTACGGCAGGCGATGGCCGAGTTCTACGGCGGCATCCTCTTCGTCGTCGAAGCCGGCTCCGGAGCCCATCTCGCCGTCGTGGCGACCGAGGACTCCGATGTCGGTCTCATCGGCCACAACATGAACGAACTCGTGGAGCAGCTCAGCGAGTACCTCACCACGCCGCCCAGGCAAGACGAGAGCAGAGACCCGGCATGAGCCGGCCGGGCCGGGACGACGACCCGGACCGGCTGTACACCGTGACCGGTGGGCGCAGTCGGGCCGGCTCCGACGCCTTCGACCTGGTCACGCTTGTGGTCAGCGAGTGCGAGCCGACGCCTGGAATGCAGTCGGAACACGCCGCCATCCTGCGGATCTGCCGTTCACCCACGGCAGTTGTGGAGATCGCATCGGATCTCGGTCTGCCGGTGAGCATCGTCCGGATCCTTCTGGGCGACCTGCTTGCCGCAAGCCGGATCACTGCCCGTCATCCGCGTACGACAGCCTCCGCGGATCAACTCCCCGATCCCGAAATCCTGAAGCAGGTGCTCGTTGGACTCCGCAACCTCTGATCTGACCGGAACCCGCCCTCCGCTGCGCAGCACCGCCGACAACGGGCTCAAGATCGTCATCGTCGGCGGGTTCGGGGTGGGCAAGACCACGATGGTGCGCTCCGTCAGCGACATCCGTCCGCTCAACACCGAGGAGACGATGACGCGGGCGGGAGAGGGCGTCGACGACCTGACCGACGTGGAGAGCAAGACGACGACCACCATCGCCTTCGACTTCGGGCGGATCAGCCTCAACGACCGTACGGTGCTGTATCTGTTCGGGGCGCCGGGCCAGGAGCGGTTCTGGTTCCTGTGGGACCGGCTCTTCACGGGCACGCTCGGCGCGGTGGTGCTCGTGGACACACGCAGACTCGTCGACTCCTGGTATGCCATCGACCGCCTCGAACAGCACGGCATGCCCTTCATCGTGGCCCGCAACGACTTCGGAGGTCCCCACTATTCGGCCGAGGAGGTACGCGAAGCGCTCGATCTGTCCGAGGGCATTCCGCTCATCGAATGCGACGCCCGCTCGCGCGCCTCCAGCAAGGACGTGCTGATCACCCTCGTCGACCACCTGTACAACCTGGCCTCCTCCGCCCGGGAGAACGCACCGTGACAACGCCACCGCCGCAGCCCGCCGCCGATGATTCCGTCGCGCAGCAGGCCGTACCGCCGTCCGGCTGCCCGGCGCATGCCGACGCCGTCGCCATGTTCGGCACCCGCTTCATCAACGGGGACCGGGCGCAGCTCTACCGCGACATGCGCAGACAGCACGGCGCCATCGCACCGGTGACGCTGCTGGGCGACGTACCGGCGTGGCTCGTCCTCGGCTACCGCGAGCTGCACCAGATCGCGGAGAACCCCGCGCTGTTCACCCGCGACTCCTCGGCGTGGAACATGTGGGACCAGATCCCCCCGGACTGGCCGCTGATGCCGATGGTGGGCAGGCAGCCCTCGATCCTCTACGAGGACGGTGAACGGCACACGCGACGCTCGGCGCTGGTCAGCGACGCCCTGAGCGAAGTCGACCCCTTCGAACTGCGGGGCTACGCCGAGCAGTACGCCGACGAGCTGATCGACGCCTTCTGCGGACGCGCGCAGGCCGACCTGGTCTCCGAATACGCCAAGAAGCTGCCCGCCCTCGTCCTCGCCAAGCTCTACGGATTCACCGACGAGGAGGGCGCGGCGCTCGTCCCCAGCATCAACGCGCTCGTCGACGGCGCGGACGGCGCCCTGGAGGGCAGGCAGCACATACAGAGCTCCATGGGCGCGCTGCTGCGCTCCCGCGCCATCTCCCCTGCGGGGGACGTCTCCACGCGGATGCAGACCCATCCCAACTCGGGCGAGTTCTCCTCGGAGGAGATCCTCGAGGACATGATGGTCAACATCATCGCCGGTCATGAGCCGACCGCCGACTGGATCGGCAACTCGATGCGGCTGATGCTGACGGACGACCGCTTCTCGGCCTCCCTCAGCGGCGGCCGTAACAGCGTCGCCGAGGCGATGAACGAGGTGCTGTGGGAGGAGACTCCCACCCAGAACATCGCGGGCCGCTGGACCACCCGCGACACGCATCTGGCCGGCAAGCTCATCAAGAACGGCGATCTGCTCGTCCTCAGCTTCGGCGCCGCCAACGCCGACCCCCAAGTACGCCCGGACCAGAGCAAGTTCACCGGCGGCAACAACGCGTTCCTCTCCTTCGGGCACGGGTCCCACCGCTGTCCGTATCCCGCTCAGGAGATCGCCGAGGGCATCGCGCGTACGGGCATCGAGGTGCTGCTCGACAGGCTGCCGGACGTCGATCTCGCCGTGGCACCCGAGGCGTTGGAGTGGCGGCCCTCGCCTTTTCTGAGGGGTCTGGAGGCCCTTCCGGTCGACTTCACACCTACCACCGCCACGGGAAACAAGCGATGACGCCGTGCCCGGCGGCCGGTGGCCCTCGGCAGACGGCGGGCAACGCGGGGAGCTTCGGCGCCGGAGAGGGCGCCGGTGCCGGGGAAGGGGAAGGCGAAGCGCAAGGCTGCCCCGCCGACGGGCCCCTCGTCCTCGACCCGCTCGTGCGGGACCTGGCCGGTGAGGGTGCCCGGCTGCGTGACGCCGGCCCGCTCGCGCAGGTGGAGCTGCCGGGCGGTGTGCCTGTCTGGGCGGTGACCCGGCACGCCGAGGCACGCAAGCTGCTCACGGAACCCCGCCTGGTCAAGGACATCAGCACATGGGGCGCTTGGCAGCGCGGTGAGATTCCCAGGACCTGGTCGATGATCGGGCTGGCCGACCCCGGCCCGAGCATGCTCACCTTCGACGGCGCCGAGCACCGCAGGCTGCGCACACTCGCCGCCCAGGCGCTCACCCCGCGCCGTGTGGAGTCGATGCGGCCGCGCATCGAGGCCGTCACGGGACAGTTGCTGGAGGAGCTGGCACAGACCGCCGCCACCGCCGGTTCGCAGGGACACGTCGACCTCAAGGCGGACTTCGCCTACAGACTGCCCATGAACGTCGTCAGCGAACTGATGGGCATCGACTCCGCCGACCATCCCCGGCTGCAACGCCTCTACGACGGCTTCTTCTCCAGCGTGACGCCGCCCGAGCAGGTGCAGGCCGTCATCGAGGAGCTGTTCGCGCTCTTCGGCGGTGTCATCGAGGGCAAGAAGCACTCCCCCGGCGACGACCTCACCAGTGCCCTGCTCCAGGCGAGCGAGAACGGCGACCGCCTCAGCGAGGAGGAAGTCCTCGCCACACTCCAGGTGATGATCGCCGCAGGGCACGAGACGACCATCAGCCTGATCGTCAACGCCGTGGTCGCGCTGCTCACACACCCGGACCAGTTCGCGAAAGTACGGTCTGGCGAGGCGAGTTGGGACGGAGTCATCGAGGAGACCCTGCGCTGGAACGCACCGACCACGCACGTCCTGATCCGCTTCGCGACGGAGGACGTCCCCGTCGGTGAGCGGGTCATCGGCAGGGGCGAGGCGCTGATCATCGCCTATGGTGCGATCGGACGCGACGAGGCGCAGCACGGCCCGACAGCCGGCGAGTTCGACGTGACCCGCTCGCCCAACAGGCACCTCTCCTTCGGGCACGGCCCGCATGTGTGCCCGGGCGCTCCGCTCTCACGTCTGGAGGCGAGGATCGCGCTTCCCGCGCTCTTCGACCGCTTCCCGGATCTCTCCCTGACGGTGCCCGCACACGAGTTGCGCAACAAGCCGGCGGTCACGCAGAACGAGCTGTACGAACTCCCGGTGCGCCTGGGCTCGTCGGGCTCCTAGGGCTCCCGAGTCCGGGGCGGGTCCCGGTCCCGCCCGCCGCTGCTCGGTCAACTCTGGGGCACCCGTGCCGCGTTGGGCACCCGGCCCAAACCCGCGTCACTGCCCCTGTGCGTACAGCTCCTCGATGACGGGCCCGTACTTCGCCCGTACGGTCCTGCGGCGCAGCTTCAGCGACGGCGTCAACTCGCCGGTCTGCGGCGCCCATTCCTCACTGAGGAGGCGGTAGCGCTTGACCTGTTCGGTGCGGTTGAGCCGTGCGTTGGCCGCCTCGACGGCGCGGTCGAGCTCGGTGAGTACGGAGGGGTGGGCGGCCAGTTCCGCGAGGCCGGCGTCGATGCCGTTGGCCGACGCCCAGGCGGGAGCCGTCTCACCGTCCAGTACGAGCAGCGCGACGAGATAGGAGCGGCCGTCCCCGTGTACGAGCGCCTGACCGATGAGGGGGTGCTCCTTGAGCGCGTTCTCGACCAGCGCGGGTGAGACGTTCTTGCCCGTGGAGGTCACGATCATTTCCTTCTTGCGGTCGGTCAGCCAGAGGAAGCCGTCCTCGTCGATGCGTCCGATGTCCCCCGTGGCGAACCAGCCGTCGGCGTCCGTCGCGGGCTCCACGGAGCCGTCGGCGCGCAGATAGCCGTCGAAGACCGTGGGCCCGCGCACCTCGATCTCGCCGTCCTCGGCCGTACGCAGCTCCACCCCGTCCAGCGGCTTGCCGACCGAGCCGAGCCGGAACGCCGCCGGGCCGTTGGTGGTCGCCACACCCACCGTCTCGGTCAGCCCCCAGGCGTCCATGATCACGATGCCGAACCCGGCCCAGAACCGCACCACTTCCTGCGGCATGGGTGCCGATGCGCTCGCCGTCCAGACCAGTTGCTCGAAGCCCGCCATGGTCAGGATCGGGTCGAGGACGTCCCGCTTGGCACGCTCGTAGGAGGCGGCCAGCTCCTCGGGGGGCCGCTCACCCCGCTCGCGGTGGGTGACGTATTCGCGGGCGACGTCCCCGGCCTTCTCGACCGCCTGGCGCTGCCCGTCCGGGAGGTGCGTCAGCGCGGCCCGTACGGACGCGGCCAGCTTCTCCCACACACGCGGCACCCCGAAGAACTGCGACGGGTGCAACTCCCGGGCCGTTGCGGCGACTTGGGCCGGGTCCGCGCACAGATGGACGTGCGAGGCGCGGAAGACCGGCAGGTAGATGCCGAGCATCCGCTCGGCGATGTGCGCGAAAGGCAGGTAGCAGATGTGCTCGACGTGGTCGGGCAGTTCGACGACGCGGTCCAGTGACAGGCCGTTGAGCACGACGTTGCGGTGTGAGACCACGACGCCTTTCGGGTCGCCGGTGGTACCCGAGGTGTAGACGACGGTCACCGGGTCCTCGGCCCGCACAGCGCGCCACGTCTGCTCGAAGCTGTCCTGGTCGTACGGACGGTCCAGTTCGCCGTATGCGATGTGGCCGGCGGCGGCGTCCGCTTCCACGACGACCAGACGGACCGGCAGCGGCTCCCAGGCCGCCACCTGCCCGGCTCCTTCGACGACGGCCAGCCGGGCGCGGCTGTGCCGGACGATGTGAGCGATCTGATCGGGCGCGGCCGTGCTGTACACGGAGACGGGCACGGCGCCGAGATGGACGAGCGCGAGGTCGGTCAGCCAGTGCTCGGGGCGGTTGCCCATCATCATCAGGACGTGATCGCCGCGCTCGACGCCGAGGGCGGTGAGGCCGGCGGCCAGCCGGGCGATACGGTCGCGTGCTTCCGCCCAGGTCAGGGTGGTCCAGTGGGTCTGTCCGCCGTCGCCGTTCTCCTGCCAGGACAGGGCGGGCAGGTCGCCGTGGTCCTCGGCGTTGCGCAACAGCAGTGCGGGGATGGTGAGTTCGGCCGGGTCTGCTGCGGGGAGTCGCAGGATGGCGGTCATGGCGGCCTCCGGTGCTGGATGCGGCGGGCGCGGCTGTGCCTGGGGCACGGGCCCCCTCGTGGGCGGACTCACGGGTGCGGGGGATTCCCCCTGGGGCATTGCAGTACAAGACTGGTGAGACAGCAATACTGTTGAACACAGATCCAGTGGACGGCGGCGGCAGGGAGAAGCGCGAATGGAGCAGCAGCAGCGGTCCGGCCAGGGCGACGTGGACAGCCTGACCGTCGACCAGCTCGCAGCGCGGGCGGGCGTCACGGTCCGTACGGTCCGCTTCTACAGCACCCGCGGTCTGCTGCCGCCACCCATCATCGGGCCGCGCCGGGTGGGCCGTTACGGTCCGGATCACCTCTCCCGGCTGGCGCTGATCGAGGAACTGCAGAACCAGGGCATGACGCTCTCGGCGATCGAGCGCTACATCCAGCGCCTTCCCGACGACATGGACGCTCACGATCTGGCCATCCACCGCGCCATGGTGGCCTCCTGGATGCCCGACACCGTCGATGAGGCGACGCGGGAAGAGCTTGAGCGGCGGGTGGGCCGGGAGCTGGCCGACGACGACGTGGAGCGGCTCAAGGCCATGGGCGTCCTGGAGGGCACCGACGATCCCGCCATCTTCCGCGTCGATCCCGCGCTGCTGCACCTGG
>DATMEI010000497.1:0-8007 GCA_035556995.1 Streptomyces sp. | reverse complement strand
AACGCGAACGCAGCACACGTTCCGCGGTTCTTCCCCCGCTCCCCCGCGGCCCGGTGCCGCCGCCGGGGCTGCGGGGACGGCCGCCCCGGCGGCTGTGCCCACCGGCCGCACCCGCGCCGACCAGCCACGGTTCGGGGAAGTGGACCCGCCCGATGCCGATGTCGTCCTCGGGGTCGACTCGGCAGTCCCCCGCGGTCTCCTCGGTCAGTGCAAGCAGCCGGTGCGCGGTGTCGCGCCGGTAGCCCGCCGCCTCCGCGACGCACAGCGCGACCGCCTCCATGGCCTCCGGCCCCTTCAGCCACCGCTCACCGCTGTCCAGGCCCTTCCGGGGATCGACGGGGACCAGGCGCCGCGCGGCGTCCAGTACGTCCGCGACCGGGCCCTGACTGGGATCGGCGTAGCGCACCGCGTTCGTCAGCACGGGCTTGACCCCCTGCTCGGCTGCGAGTCCCAGCATCCGCGCGGACTCCCGCAGCGGTACGTCCCCGGTGACCTCCAGCCGCAATGCCGTACCGAAGATCTCCCGCCAGCCGCCCAGCAGCCGTGCCGCCCTGTCGGGCCGTCCGGCGGCGAGTGCACGGCCGACGTCGGAGGCCGGCCCGAGCAGTACGTTCAGCG
This sequence comes from Streptomyces sp., assembly GCA_035556995.1. GTDB lineage: Bacteria > Actinomycetota > Actinomycetes > Streptomycetales > Streptomycetaceae > Streptomyces. Next base: position 7,389 of record DATMEI010000497.1, on the reverse strand, counting down.
CACCTTCGTACGCGCCGCCCAGTGCCGCCAGGTCTCCCCACTCCAGCTGCGGGCGCTCGCTCCCGCCGGCGTGTGCCGCACTGACCAGCCGGCACAGCCGGTCCCATCCCAGAGCGCCCTGCGCGGCGAGGAAGACCACTCGCTGTGCTGATTCATCGATGAACGCACCGCCCCGGACCGGGGTACGGCGCCGGCGTACCGCGCTCTTCTCCTCCGGCCGCTCCGCCACGGCCAGATCCGCTCCGTAGACCGGCCGCACCCCGGCGTTCGCGCTCGCCTTGGCGAAGCGCACCGCTCCGGCGAGGGTGTCCCGGTCGGTGAGCGCGACGGCGTCCATCCCGCGCTCGGCGGCCCGTTCGGCCAGCGTCTCGGGGTGCGAGGCCCCGTACCGCAAGGAGAATCCGGAGGCGACATGCAGGTGCACGAATCCCGGCATCGCACGCACCTCCTACCGCACTCGCATCGCTGCTTGCCGAATACACCCCCACCATAGACCAGTTCTCGAACTCGCGTTCGAACGATGCTCCCGTGCCTCTTCGCAGCTCACCGCCCGTACGCAGCCCTGCCCGGCCGGTACGCACAGGGCCATGGACCACCGAGCCGGCCGGGGCGTTCGAACGGCCGCCCCGGCCGGCTCGGTGGTTGTCCGGGCTGTCAGAGCTGCTGCCCGGCTCAGGCGTGCTGCGGGATCTCGTCCTTCAGCAGGGAGCGGACCTGCTCGCGCAGTTCCGCGCTGTTCTTGTGCCCGTGGACGGACTCGGCGTGCTCAGCGGCGGCACGGACCACTTCCTCCTCCTCGCCGGTGATGGTCAGGGTGCAGTTCATCTCACTGGGGAAATCCCGGCAGTCGGCTACCTTGCGCATGACGCACCTCCTCCATTCCCAGTGTCGGCCCCCGCCATCAGGCCGCCAAACCACCGCTGAGCTGCGTTTTTCAGCGCTCGGAGAACCAGCGCCGGCGGCACCCGTGTGCGCGCCATGCTCGGCTGCATGACCGAACGCGTAGCCGTGCTCTCCGACATCCACGGTGTCCTCCCCGCCCTGGAGGCCGTGCTGGCCGAACCGGACGTACGGGCAGCCGACGCCGTGGTCCTCACAGGTGACCTTCTCTCGGGCCCGCAGCCCGTCGAGACGCTGGAACTGCTGCGCGGGCTCGGCGACCGCGCTGTATTCGTCGGCGGCAACGCCGACCGGGAACTGGCCGCGCTCGCCCAGGCGGGCACGGACGTACCCGGCACCCTGCCCGTCGACGCGTGGGCAGCCGGACAGCTGCGCGCGGCGGACGTCGAGCTCCTGGCAGGGCTGCCGCCGCACGCACGCCTGGAGTTGGACGGGCTCGGCCCGGTGCTCTTCTGCCACGCCACCCCACGCGACGACACGGAGATGGTGCTCGTCGATTCACGTCCCGGCCGCTGGGCCGAGGTGCTGGCAGGGGTGGACGGCGATGTACGGGCGGTGGTGTGCGGCCATACCCACATGCCGTTCGTCCGGCTCACCCATGGGCTGCTGGTGGTCAATCCCGGGAGCGTCGGAATGCCGTACGGACGGCCCGGTGCGCACTGGGCGCTGCTCGGCCCGGGTGACGGGGTGACCCTGCGCCGGACGGTGTACGACTGCGCGGCGGCCTGCGCCCGTATCGCTGCGGAATCCGCCTTCGAAGGGGCTGCCGAGTGGGCGGACGAGTATCTGTACGCACGCAACAGCGCCGAGGACGCCCTCGCCTCGTTCGGGCCGCATGACGGGCGCGGCCGGGCGTGACGGGCGCGGCCGATGATCACCGACCGGGGACCGGCCCGGCCCGGACCTCCGCCCTCCTGTGACCGCCCCGTGTGACCGATGTCAAAGAAGTGGCCGATCGTAGAGGCGTCAGGGCAGGGTAGAAGAGCCAGCGCCCGCCGGGACGGCCCGGCGGCGCTGCCCGCTCGCACACCAGCAAACGGGACACGACCCACACGCACAGGACATGCACAGAAGGAGCCCCATGAGGATCGGGATCGTCGGAGCCACCGGCCAGGTCGGCAGCGTGATGCGGGAGATTCTGGCCGAGCGGAAACTCCCCGTCGACCAGCTGCGGCTGTTCGCCTCCGCCCGTTCCGCCGGGCGCACCCTCCCCTGGCAGGGCAGTGAGATCACCGTCGAGGACGCGGCCACGGCCGACTACTCCGGACTGGACGTCGTCCTCTTCTCCGCCGGCGGTTCGACGTCGAAGGCCATCGCGGAGAAGGTCGCCGCCCAGGGGCCCGTCGTGATCGACAACTCGTCCGCATGGCGGCTCGACCCGGAAGTGCCGCTCGTCGTCTCCGAGGTGAACCCCGACGCCGCCAGGCGCCGCCCCAAGGGGATCATCGCGAACCCGAACTGCACGACCATGGCCGCCATGCCCGTGCTGCGTCCGCTGCACGACGCGGCGGGTCTGAGCGGGCTGGTCGTCGCCACCTACCAGGCGGTCTCCGGCAGCGGACTGGCCGGAGTGGCCGAGCTCAACGAGCAGGCGAGCAAGGCGGTCGAGAGCGACGCGACCCGGCTGACCTTCGACGGCGGCGCGGTGGACTTCCCCCAGCCGGAGAAGTACGAGCGCCCGATCGCCTTCAACGTGCTGCCGATGGCCGGCTCGATCGTCGACGACGGCCTGGAGGAGACCGACGAGGAGCAGAAGCTCCGCAACGAGAGCCGGAAGATCCTCGACATCCCCGGCCTGAAGGTCTCGGGCACCTGCGTGCGCGTGCCTGTCTTCACGGGCCACTCCCTCCAGGTCAACGCCCGCTTCGAGCGGGAGCTCACTCCGGAGCGCGCCCGCGAACTGCTGGCGGCGGCGCCGGGCGTGGAGCTGTCCGACATCCCCACGCCGCTCCAGGCGGCGGGCAAGGACGTGAGCTACGTCGGCCGTATCCGTGCCGACGAGACCGCGGAGCACGGCCTCGCGCTCTTCCTCACCAACGACAACCTCCGCAAGGGCGCCGCGCTGAACGCCGTACAGATCGCGGAGCTGGTCGCCGCGGAGTGACCGCCGGGTGAAGCAGGGCCGGAAACAACGGAACCCCCGGGCTGTGCCCGGGGGTTCCGCCGTGTGATGTGACGGTGCTCAGTGGTGCTCAGTGCTCATCACGAGGATTCACACTGATGGATGCCGCATCAGGGAAGCTCGGCACCCAGAGCCTCGAGAGCCGCAGGCACCGGCTGGAAGAAGGTCTCGCCACCGGCGGAGCAGTCACCGCTGCCGCCCGAGGTCAGACCCAGAGCCTTGTCGCCGGCGAAGAGCGAGCCGCCGCTGTCGCCGGGCTCGGCGCAGACGTCGGTCTGGATCAGGCCGTCGACGGTGCCCTCCGGGTAGGAGACGGAGGCGTCCAGGGCGGCGACCGTGCCGTCGTGGACCTGCGTGGTGCTGCCGCTGCGGGTGACCTCCTGGCCGACCTCGGCCTCGGCGGCGGCGGTGATCTCCTGGGTGCCGCCGTCGTAGAGGTTCACCGCGCTCGGGTGCTCGGTGTCGCCGGTGTAGGTGGCGATGCCGTAGTCGGCACCCGGGAACTTGCCGTCACCGCTCTTGGCGATCTCAGCGCCGCCCTCGGTGTCGGACCAGCTGGCGATCGCGGTGGAGCAGTGGCCCGCCGTGAGGAAGGCCGGCTCGCCGCCGAGCGTCACGTTGAAGCCGAGGGAGCAACGGCCGCCGTCACCGTGGATGGCGTCGCCACCGGCGATCTTGGTGGTGTACTCGCCCGCGCTGCGATTGAGTTCGACCTTGCTGCCCTGCGCCTCGGCCTGCTTCTTCAGCTGGGCGAGCTTCTCACCCTTGACCGTCTTGTCGGCGGTGATGACGACCTTGTTGGACTTCACGTCCACGGCACGGGCGGTGCCGGTGACGTCGTTCTTCGTGAGGGTGTCCTTGACCGACTTCAGCTGGGCCATCGTGTGCTTGACGACCTTGGCCTCGGCACCTTCGGCCTCGACCTGCTTCTTGGCGGCCTGGTCGGTGACGTTGACGACCAGCTTCTTGGCCTTCGCGTCGTAGTACGACCCGGCGTCACCCTTGATGTCCGACGTGAGCGTCGAGGCGAGCTTCGAAGCCGACGTGCTGGTAAGGGTCTTCAGGCTCGGGGTGGCCTCTTCCGCCGCGTTGGCGCTCGTCCAGGTCAGCGAACCGGCGACCAGGGCAGCAACACTCGCGCCCGCGATGGCCAGCCGTCGCTTCGTTATTTGCTTCTTGTCGCTCAACTCAGAAACCTCCAGTGGGGGGTTGGGGCGGCCCAGACTTGGGGGGACAGCCCCGGAGGAAGTACGGACACGGCCTGCCTTTCCTGAAGGAAGTCGCGTCCATGCCAACTCGTACCGCCGAGTATTACGAGAATGACCCTTGTCACACAAGGCCAAGTTCGCTTCAGCCGACGAAAATTTGACCCGCTGCAGGCTGACCGTACACACGGAAAGTGGCGAGCGTCGATCCTTTGTTTGAGCGGAAGGGACGACAACGGACAGTCATCGTCTGAACTGGCACAAGAAACGGACTTGTCCTGTTCTGTCCACCAATTGTCCACCCCTGCACGGGATTTCGACCAGCCGCTCCCCTGAGTCCGCGAAACGGAATTCCGGATGAAACTTCCTCCGGCAGAAGCCTTTTCCTCCGCTCCACGACTTCTTCACTTTTCAGCCGCAGTTGAAGCACTCACAGCACTCGCAGCACGAGCACTTGTCGCCGCACTCCCCGCACCCGCAATCACAGCCGCAATCGCAGCAGTCGCACTTGTGGCACCAGCCCTCGCGCCGCTTTCCGGTCCACGGATCGTCGTACGGGTCACGGCAGCACAACTGGCCGGTGCAGCAGAGCCCCGACCACACCGCACAGCCCGCGAGGACGCCCCGGCGCCTGCCGGGCGGCGATGACGGAGGCGGAGGACCGACGGGGTCGCGGGTGATCCACGGCGACTGTCCCGGAGGGGGCTGCCCCGGCGCGTGCTGTCGCCCGGAGCGCTGTTCCTCCCGCTGCCCCTCCTGCTGTTCCCTCTGGTGCGCGCAGCTGCTCCCACCGGAGTTGAAGACCCTGTCGACGGAGCGCCGCAACTCATGGGCCAGGAGCCGGTGAGCCAACGCGCCGTCCACGAACTCGACTTCGCGCAACGCCAGCCGCACCCCGTGCACCGCGTCGTCGCACAGCCGCCGCACCTCCGTCAGCTCCGTGCCCGTGACGGCGACGGGATTCCAGGCTCCCGCCTCCTCGTCCGCCGCCAAGTCCTCCACGGCGTCCAGCAGATGAGCGAGCCGACCGAAGAGCCGGCCCGCCTCCGCGAGCGGCTCCGCGTTCGCGGACCGTCCCGCCAGCACGGCGGTGTGCGCGAATGCGGCGGCCGTGGCGGTCTCCGTGGGCTCGGTCACCGACAGCAGCGATCCGCCTTCCGCTGCTGAGAGTTCGGCATCCTGCTGCCGGCCGACCGCGTCCACGAGGACCGCGGTGTCGAAGCCGAGTTCCGCGCCCGTACGAGCGCCGGCCGCCTCCCAGCCCGCGGCGACCCGGCGGGCGGCAGCAGCCACGGGCCTGCGGGCCAACAGGCCGTCGCCGTCCGCCACATGGTCACGTACCTTCGCCGAGGCGAGCACGAGCGACACGGAAGCCGCAAGCCGCGCGCCCTCGCCCTGGGCGACGGGGACACTGCGCATACCGCGCAGCGGACAGGGGCCCGCAGTACGACGCCGGCCGTCCGCGTCTTCCGGACGCCGCGACTGGGCGTCCACGAGCACCGAGATGATGAGCCCGTCGTAGTTGGTGGCCACTCTGGAGAACTGCCCGTTCTCACCGCGCAGTGCGAGACACAGCCCGCACAGATGCGCCATCCACTCGGTCCTCAAGTGGGCGGCCAGCCGGTGCCGACAGGGCCTGATTATTCCGAACACCGCTTCCCCGCTTCCCCGTTGACCCCTCGCACAGTGTTTCGTACGCGTCGTGCGGCGGCATCACACTAGCGGCAGGCCAACATGGTGTGCGGGACGCCCGCACCCCCTGCATCAGCTCAGTTCCAACGCTGAACCGCGTCTCGCGGGGCGCACAACTTGCACACCGTCACCACGCGGGCCCCACGAATTCCCTGACCGAGCGCCATATGTTCTGCACCAGTACCGTCACGAATCCCGTTCTGGGCAGGTATCCGCTTGGCGCAACATCCGCATCATGGACGACGATAGGGATGCGGACCCGCGGCGGAGCCGCTCGATGGCAATGCGGACGACCGCGCAGAGGAGAGGAGGCGTCCATGGGATCGGTGCGCAAGGCGAGTGCCTGGCTGGGCCTCGTCGACGACAGCGAAATGCGTTACTACGACGACGACTACGCCGAGGGGCCGGAGCCCGGGGACGCCGCACAGGAGCCCTGGGTGACGGATCCGCGGGTCAGAGTGACCGCCGAGGCCGCGCAGGACCAGGGCACCCGTATCGCCACCGTCACTCCCGACGGCTTCCGCGACGCCCGCGGTATCGGCGAGCTTTTCCGTGACGGTGTGCCCGTCATCATCAACCTCACCATGATGGAGTCCGCGGACGCCAAGCGCGTCGTGGACTTCGCCGCCGGTCTCACTTTCGGGCTGCGCGGTTCCATCGAGCGGGTGGCGACGCGGGTGTTCCTGCTGACGCCCGACGACTACAGGATCGTCGGGGGCGAGAACCGCCGCACCGCCGAAGGGGGCTTCTTCAACCAGAGCTAGGGCGGGATTTGAAAGTCCCTCCCCCAGACCGCCGAAGGTCAACAGGTCAGTGGGCCAAGGCAAGTTCTGGAAGGCGAGTCCGGTCCGGGGGCACTTCGCCGCGCGGCGCTACGGCCGGGTGATCCCGCTCGGGAGAAGGTCCCCGTCGCCGTGGCCGGGCTCTGCCGGAGCGGCGGCTTCGGACCTGCCGCGACTCCACTCCGCCTGCCGCGGCAGCCCGTTGTGTGCACTGCCGCGCTCGCTGTGAGCGGCCGGTCCGCTCTGCGCGGCGGACCCTGCCGGCGTCCTGCTGGTGCTCTCCGTGAACTTCCCGTCCACGGTTGCCCCTTCGGGTGTCTTTTCGACGGGGGCTTCCTCCGCGGGGACTTCCCCTGCGGCAGGACGCTCTTCGTCTGCCTCAGCCGCCACGTCCGCCTCGGCCGCTGCGTCGACCTCGTCACGCGCCGTCTCCATCGTGCGCGGCAGCCTGAGTGCCGCGAGCGCGCCGAGCAGCAGCAGCACGGCGCTGACGATCAGAGTGACGTGCATCCCGTGCACGAAGGCGTTGCGTGCGGCCGAGCGCAACGCCTCACCTGCGGAGCCCCCGAGCCGTGAGGCGATGCCGTACGCCTCGCCGAGCGAGTGCCCGGCATCGCCGCCTGCGGCGGCGGGAACGCCTGGCACATTGCGTACGCCCGGTGCGTACGCCGCGTTCATCACGCTGCCG
>DATMEI010000496.1:0-2539 GCA_035556995.1 Streptomyces sp. | reverse complement strand
GGCGGAGGTGGAGGAGCGGATCGCGCGCGGCGAGATCAACGACGTGCCCGTACGCAGCAGCCGCTCCGCCACGGACATCGTCCGCGCCAACGTCCTCACCCGCTTCAACGCCATCATCGGCGTGCTCTTCCTGATCATCCTGGTCGTCGGACCCTTCCAGGACAGCCTGTTCGGCTTCGTGATCCTCGCCAACACACTCATCGGCATCGTCCAGGAGCTGCGTGCCAAGAGGACCCTCGACAACCTCGCCGTCATCGGGGAGGCGCGGCCCACCGTCAGGCGGGACGGGGTCTCCGTCGACATGCCCACCCATCAGATCGTGCTCGGGGACCTCATCGAACTCGGGCCGGGCGACAAGTGCGTGGTGGACGGCGAGATCAGCGAATCCGACAGCCTGGAGATCGACGAGTCACTGCTGACCGGAGAGGCCGACCCCGTAGCCAAGCAGGCCGGTGACCGGATCATGTCCGGCAGTTTCGTCGTCGCCGGCAGCGGCGCCTTCACCGCGACCCGTGTCGGACGTGAGGCGTACGCGGCGCAGCTCGCCGAGGAGGCGTCCCGCTTCACACTCGTCCACTCCGAGCTGCGCAGCGGCATCAACGACATCCTGAAGTACGTCACCTGGATGATCGTCCCGACCGGGATCGGCCTCGTGCTCAGCCAGCTCCTGCTCGGGCACAACGACATCGACGACGCCATCCGCCGCATGGTCGGAGGCATCGCTCCGATGGTGCCGGAGGGGCTGGTGCTGCTGACCTCGATCGCCTTCGCCATCGGTGTCGTACGGCTGGGGCGCAAGCAGTGCCTCGTGCAGGAGCTGCCGGCGATCGAAGGGCTGGCGAGGGTCGACGTCGTCTGCCTCGACAAGACGGGCACGCTGACCGAGGGCGGCATGGACGTCGCCGAGGTGCGGGTCCTCCAGAACGGCAAGGGCGGCGACGGGCAGGCGGACGGCGCGTACGTGCAGCGGGTGCTGGCCGCCCTGGGGTCCGCCGATCCCCGGCCGAACGCCAGCATGCGCGCCATCGTCGACGCGTACAGCCCTGACGGCGCCCGCTCCCCCGACGGGGCCCGCTCCGCCGACGCCGGCTCCCCCAGAGGCAGCGCCCAGTGGCGGACCGACCAGTCGCTGCCGTTCTCCTCCGCCCGCAAGTACAGCGGCGCCACCATCGTCGAGCAGGACGGCACCCGCCGTACGTGGCTGCTGGGCGCCCCCGACATCCTGCTCCCGCACGGCCATCCCACGCTCACGGAGGTCGACAGGCTCAGCCACGAAGGGCTGCGCGTCCTGCTGCTGGCCTCCGCGGACGCCATCCCGGGTGATTCCGGAGCGGACGGCCCGGCCGGCCCGTCCGGCGCGGAGCCCGCCGCCCTCGTCGTACTGGAACAGCGGCTGCGGCCCGAAGCCGCCGATACGCTGCGCTACTTCGCCGAGCAGGACGTCGAGGCGAAAATCCTCTCCGGCGACAACGCGATCTCGGTCGGGGCGGTGGCGGGCAAGCTCCAACTGCCGGGCGCGCAGGCCGCGGTGGACTCCCGCCGTCTGCCCGAGGACGCCGACGGGATGGTGCGTGCGCTGGAGAAGGGGACGGTCTTCGGACGGGTCTCGCCGCGGCAGAAGCAGAACATGGTCGGCGCGCTCCAGTCCCACGGGCACCACGTCGCGATGACCGGCGACGGTGTCAACGACGTACTGGCCCTCAAGAACGCCGACATCGGCGTGGCCATGGGTACCGGCTCGGAGGCGACGCGGGCCGTCGCCCAGATCGTCCTGCTCAACAACAGCTTCGCCACGCTCCCTTCGGTCGTGGCCGAGGGCCGCCGCGTCATCGGCAACATCGAGCGCGTAGCGAACCTCTTCCTCACCAAGACCGTCTACTCGGTGCTGCTGGCGGTGCTGGTCATCGCCTGGCAGGTGCCCTACCCCTTCCTCCCCCGCCATCTGACGCTGCTCTCCTCCCTCACCATCGGGATCCCCGCGTTCTTCCTGGCGCTGGCTCCCAACCGCGAGCGTGCACAGCCTCACTTCGTACGCAGGGTCATGCGGTACTCCGTGCCGGCGGGGCTCATCGCGGGGACGGCCACCTTCGCGACCTATCTGCTGGCCCGCAGCCACTACACGGGTCCCGGCTCGCTGGCCGCCGAGACGAGCGTGGCGACGCTGACGCTCTTCCTGATCGCGATGTGGGTGCTGGCGATCGTCGCCCGCCCCTACTCGTGGTGGCGCGTCGTCCTCGTGCTGACGATGGGCCTGGGCTTCCTGGCCGTGCTGGCGACACCGTGGCTGCAGCACTTCTTCGCGCTCAAGCTGGTGGGCACGACCATGCCGTGGACGGCAGTGGCCGTCGCGGGGGCGGCAGCGGCGGCCCTGGAGGCGACCTGGCGCTGGGTGCGGCACCCGCGGCACGGCGAACGCGACAGCGCGGCGTCCCGGGCCCGCCGCCGCCTCCGGAGCCGGACGCGGACGCGCTGACACGGACGCGCTGACGCGTACCGCTCTCTAGAACGCGTGCCAGCGCACCGTCGCGTCGGCCTCCCG
>DATMEI010000495.1:0-2699 GCA_035556995.1 Streptomyces sp. | reverse complement strand
AAGGCGTTGGACTCCTCGGCGGTGGAGAAGCCGGCGTACTGGCGGATCGTCCACGGCTGATTGACGTACATGGTGGGGTACGGGCCCCGCAGATACGGCGCGACGCCCGGATAGGTCTGTAGGAAGTCGAGACCGGCCACGTCGTGCGAGGTGTAGAGCGGCTTGACCGCGACGCCCTCAGGCGTCTCCCACACCAGGTCCGCGTCGCCCTTGCCGGTGCTTTCCTGTACGGCCGACTGCCATGCCTCGTGCGGCAGTTCGGCGGTCTCCGGCTCGGCCCGGCCGCCCGGCCCGGTCTGCCCGTCCAGCTCGCCCGTACCGTCCAGAGCGATGTCCGAGAAATCCGGGACAGCACCCTGCCGCTGTGCAGCGCCCTGCATCACGCCACTCCCAAATGGTCGAGGACGGAGGAGAGTTGGGCGGCGGCGTCGCCGCCCGCGAAGACGAACTCCGCGACTCCGGCCCGTACATGAGCTTCCCGTTCCTTGCCGGGCTTCCCCGCGAGCAGCACCCGGGCCGCACCCGCCGAGACCAGAGCGGCGGCGACGCCCGCGGCCTGCTCGGCGTACAGCTTGTCGCTCGAGCACAGACAGGCCACCTTCGCCCCGCTGCGCGTGAACGCGTCGGCTGCGGAGGCTTCGTCGACCGACTCCGGATCGTGTACGGACTCGATGCCGCCGGCCTGGAAGAGGTTGGAGGCGAAACCCACCCGGGCCGTGTGCGCGGCGGCCGGCCCGAGCGCGGCGATGAAGACGCGCGGGCGGGCGCCGGTAGCGGCCAGGTGCGCGTCGGAGCGGGCCCGCAGCGCCTCGAAGGCCTCGTCGCGGCGTACCTTCGGCAGGCCGCCGCCGGGCGCCTCGGGGGCGGCAGCCCGCACGACCGGCTCCTCCGCGAGGTTCGGGAACTCGCTGACACCCGTGACGGGTTCGCGGCGGTGCGCCAGATCCGCGCTGCGCTGCTCCCAGGTCTGCGCCAGCCGTTCGGCGACCAGACCGGAACTCAGCGCGGCGGCCTGGCCTCCGGCACGTTCGATCTCCTGGAAGAAGTCCCATGCGGCGTGGGCGAGTTCGTCCGTCAGCCGCTCCACGTACCAGGAGCCGCCCGCCGGGTCGATGACCTGGGCGAGATGCGACTCCTCCAGAAGGATGGAGGAGGTGTTGCGCGCGATGCGCCGCGCGAAGGCGTCGGGGAGGCCCAGCGCTTCGTCGAAGGGCAGGACGGTCACGGCGTCTGCGCCGGCGACGCCCGCTGCCAGAGCGGCGACTGTGGTGCGCAGCATGTTCACCCAGGGGTCGCGCCTGGCCATCATGACGGACGACGTCACCGCATGCTGGCGTTGCGCGGCGGCACCCGAAGTGACGGAGCAGACCTGTGCGACGCGGGCCCACAGGCGGCGTGCGGCCCGTAGCTTCGCGATGGTCAGGAACTGGTCCGCGGTGGCCGCGTACCTGAACTCCAGCTGGGCGCAGGCCGCTTCGGCCGGAAGACCGGCGGCGGTCAGCTCCCGCAGGTAGGCGACGCCGGTGGCGAGCGAACAGCCCAGCTCCTGTGCGGCGGAGGCTCCCGCCTCGTGGTGGGGCAATGCGTCGACGGTGAGCGCGCGCAGACCGGGGTGGTCGCTGTGGCAGGTGCCGGCAAGGCGGGCGGCGAGAGCCGACTGCCCGGCGAGGGCCGACTCGTCGCCCGTACGGGCGAGTTGGCCGAGCGGGTCGGCGCCGAGGTTGCCGAGCGCCGCGTGGGGCGGGATCGAACGCCGCTCGTAGAGGCGCAGCAACTCCCGGGCAGCCGAGTCGAATTCGGCACCCGCGTCGAGCACGAGCGGCGCCAGGTCGAGATGGACGCCTTCGAGTGCTTCCGGCAGCTGAGCGACCGGTACGCCCGCCGCGCCGGCCGACAGCCACAGTGAGGTGACGCCGTTCTCGAGGTCCGCGAGGATCTCCTCGTTGCACTGCTTGGCGTCCGGGCGCTGATGGCGCTGACGTACGTCCCAGCCGGTGAGCACGTTGCCCTCCGGTTTGCCGCCCCGTACGAACGGGGGTGCGCCCGGATAGCCGGGATCGCCCGGTGCGTCGGAGGCGGTGTACAGCGGGCGGGCGGTGAGCCCGCCCTCGAACTCGGTGGCGAGTACGTCCTCGGCCGCCGGGCCCGAAGCCTCCGAAGCACCGGTCTTACGCAGCACACCTTCCACGAGGCGCTGCCACTCCTCGCGGCTCGCGTCGGGGAACTCGGCGGCGAGGGAGAACTCGTCGTCAGGCAGGACCGTCATGGCGCAAGGCTAGGCGAGCGCTCGCTTGGTAGGGAGCGGGTAAGACTGTGACCTTGGACGCGTAGGGGCCCTGTCGGGCCCCGTGAGGGCGGGGGCTTGCGGCCCAGAAGGCTCGGCTTGGCGGGCCGGGCCTTCGGCTTCCGGTGCGCGGTGCGTCTGTGGTGGGTGCCGGTGCCTGCCGCTCCGGCGCGGTCTCCGGACGCTTCCCCTACCTTCGGCGGGGAGACCCCTTGATTTACGGCCCGGCCCCTCGGAGCGGTTCCTGTGAACCACATGCAAGCCGGGCCACAAATCACGCTTGAGTGTCCGGACACGCACGCCTGCGCGTCCCGCCCCTCCCCGCCGTCGGCGAGTTCCGGCCTCACGCCTCCCACGGCCGGTCGGGTCGCGGCGCGGGGTTACAGCGTTGCGTCGGGCCAGCCGAAGGATGCCT